>NZ_LTCZ01000416.1:0-64885 GCF_001583455.1 Rhodococcus sp. LB1
CGAATCGGTGCATTCGGGATTAACGACTCAGGAGCCAGGCGTGTACACCGAAGCGGTGGTGCATTCGAGGCTATGTCGCAGGGTGCCGACCCGCGTATGCGACGGATCCCTGTCTCGGTCCGTCGGCGCGAGTTTGAGTGTGCACAACTCGTTGAGCCGGCGTCGGACGCTGTCGTTGACGATGGGATGGCGGGTAAGGAGACGTTGCAGTCGGCGATAGAACACGGTGGGGAAGACGCCGAACTCGGTCAGGATGTGTTCGTCTCCGATTCCGAAAGGTGCCAACTTGAGCGCAAAGTCGAACATGGCGAGCTCCTCTTTGGTCACGACGTCTCCGTTCTCTTCGGTGTGGGTGAGCAGTGCGGCCGTGCGGGAGGTTGCACGGCCGCACCCACCGAGTCAGCGCATGTGGTGGACGTGTTGACGGCCGCGCGCGGTGCGCTGCCCGGTCGGCGGTCTTGCATATGCGGCTTTCGCGGCATTGGGCGGAGGGTTCGGGGTCATCGCAGTGGCGGCAGTATCGGTCGGGTGCTGCACCTACTTGCCCAAACCTGCATGACGCAGGTCGAGGGGTGGGCGCAGCGGGCATCCCCAGGTGATCGCCCCTGCGGTGGGGTGAAGGCTTGGATCAGTTAGCGACCGGTTCGGGGATCATGTGGTCGAGAGCTCCTCCGAGGGTGTCGCTTCATCGTGGGCGGGCACGGCGATCAACGTTCCGGACACGATCTGGTCTTGGACTCTGTACTTTTGAATCTTCCCGGACGGGGTCATCGGGAACGTTTCGGTGAAGTACCAAAACGACGGAATCTTGTGAGCTGAGATGCGTTCCCGACACCACGCTTGTAGTTCTTTCACGTCGGGCGGATTGGCGGGATTCTTCAATCGCAGCACCGCGCCGATCTGTTCGCCCCACTTCGTGTCCGGGACGCCGACGATCACCACATCAGCCACGAAAGGGTGCTGGAAGAGAAGTTCCTCGATCTCTCGGGGATAGACATTGAGGCCTCCTCTGATGATCATGTCCTTGAGGCGGCCGGTGATCTTCAGAAAGCCCCGCTCGTCCATGGTCCCGAGGTCACCCATGCGCAACCATCTTTCGGAGTCGATGGTCGCCGCTGTTTCGGAAGGCAGTTCGAAATAGCCCAGCATGTTCTGGTAGCCGCGGCAGCAGATCTCGCCCTTCTCACCGATTGGCATGATCTCTCCGGTAACCGGATCGGCGATCTTGACCTCGAGCTCAGGGAGAGGCTGTCCGACTGTGGTCGCCTGGTCGACTGGATCGTCTGTGATCCGTGTCTGACTGATCACTCCATGCATCTCGGTCTGGCCGAACAAGATGGTGAACTTGCAGTCGAAGTGCTCGACAACTCGTTCGACGAGCGTCTGTGGAACTGCCGAGGCGCCAGACATGATCGTCTGCAGACTCGACAGATCACGGGTCTTGCTATCGGGATGCTCGAGCATTGAAATAAGCATGGTTGGAACCATCAAGGTATGAGTACCGCGGTAACTTTCGATCATCTCGAGCGACAGTGCTGCGTCGAAGCCGGGAAGAACCACGTAGGTTCCGTGGGCGGCGAAGGTCCCGAGCTCGGTGACGGCTCCGCCCGCGATGTGGTACATCGGCATCGCGTTGATACATACTCCGCCGTCCCTCATTTCGGCCCGTTCGAACACGAAGGAGGCCTCGTTGATGAGTCCCTTGTGGTGCAATAGTGCGCCCTTCGGAAACCCCGTCGTACCCGATGTGTACTGAATATGCACCGGGTCGGTAGGTGCGACGACCGGCAGTTCCTGTTCTGGGTCTGCCGACGCCACGAAATCCTGCCATTCGCGGGTGGGAATGATTTTGCGTAGGTCGGGAAGAAGCGGGCGAATTTCCTCGAGTATCACGCTGAGATCGGCTCCGCGATAGGTCTCCCGGTAGAAGAGTCCCGCAGCGCCGGATTGCCGCAGCATGTACTCGAGCTCATGCGCCCGGTAGGCGGGGTTCGCTGCGACCACCACCATCCCTGCCATCGCGATCGCCTGCTGCAGGATTACCCACTCCGCGCTGTTGGGAGCCCAGACTGCAATCCTGTCTCCTGGACGAAAGTGCATAAGTAATGCCCGGGCGACCTCCTCGGCGCTGGCGAGAAGTTGACTGTAGGTCCACTCCGTACGATCCGCCGGATTGGTGGCCCCATCGACGAGAGCCAAGCGGTCCGGTACGGCCGCGGCGGCTTCTCGGAGCAAGTCGCCGAAGGTGATGTCGCGAACGCCTGAACTCGCAGACGCTGGCCAATATGACTTGTCGAGGTACATAGCTCGTATTCCTGCCTTGCACGATACGGGGACTCGGACCTGGGAATCCGCCTGGCGCGAAATCAGCGACAAGCAGGGAACTGATCGGGGGCGGACTGTTGCCGCGGTCACACTCAAAAGTAATACAGGACTGCGGTCTATATGTACAGATCTGTCGAATGTGGGTCGTGGGACCGACCCGGCAGTCCCGCGTTCCGATTGAGGCTCAACCGTTGACTCTTCTGGTCGTATTATCTTATTGTCGGTCCAAATCGATCCCGGCATAGTGCGCAGGGCAGACTGATGATCAAACGAATCCAACCAGTATGGTTTCATTCGCATTCACCGCGGAACAGCAACAATTCGCGGACACACTCGCTGCATTCAGCACTCGGGAACTGTTGTCGCACTAAAAAGACCGGGCCGCCAACTTCGACTTTCCCTTCGATGCGTTCAAACAGCTGGGACAACTGGGCGTTCTGGGAATCGGGCTCCCAGAAGAGTTCGGAGGGACCGGTGTCGACGACCCGGTCCTGCTCGGTTTGGCCACCGAGGTACTCGCGGCCGGCGACATCAACCTCGCGTCCGCACCGATCCAGATCGGACTCGTCGGATCCCAGCTTGCGTACGCGAGCCGGGAGGTCCAGGAGCGTTACCTGCCGGCATTGATCAGTGGTCTCGAGACGGTCGCCATCGCACTCACCGAGCCAGGGTCGGGCTCAGACGCGAGTGCACTACGCACCACCGCGACCCCATGTCTGGGCGGTTGGCGGCTGACCGGTGAGAAGACGGCGATCAGCTGGGCGATGAACGCCTCAGCGGCGCTGGTCTACGCGCGAACTCCGGGCAGCAAGCGATCGTCGGGCGTCAGTTGCTTTGTCGTTCCCATGGAGTCCACAGGCGTGAGCACCCGCCATATGGTCGGTATGGGTTGCCTACCGTTGGGCTGGGGTTCGATCCACCTCGACAATGTCTTTGTGCCGGAGTCGCACGTGGTCGGTGAAGAGGGTCGAGGATTCACCGCGGTCATGAATCATTTCGACTTCAGTCGAGCGGCTATCGGGCTGATGTGTTTGGGTGCCGCCCGGCAGAGCCTCGACGAATCCGTCGCGTATGCCCAGCAGCGTGAGGCGTTCGGTAAGCCGATTGCTGAGTATCAAGGAGTCTCGTTCAATATCGCTGAACAGGCGACGCACCTGGAGGCGGCCCGGTGGATCTGCTATCGCGCTCTCTGGTTGCGCGAAACGGGGGAGTCACACACCTCGCTCGCGTCGATGAGCAAGTGGTGGCCACCTCAGGTCGTGCGGGCGGCGATCGAGATTGCGATGCGAACTCACGGAAATCTGGGCTACTCCACAGAATCTCCTCTGCAGCAACGCTATCGGGACATGATGGCGTATCTCGTCGCAGCGGACGGTACCGCGGAGATTCAAAAGAAGATCATCGCAAACGAGATCTTCAAACGAGGGACGGTAAGCCTGTGATCGACTCACCAGTCGTCAAAGAATTCTCCGAATCCTCCGCATTGATCGTTGGTGGCACCGCGGGGATCGGGCTGCAGACGGCCCTTGCGTTGGCGGCGAGCGGCGTACCGCGGATCGCAGTAGCGGGCCGTTCCGAAGACCGGGGCGAACAGGCTCGGAAACAGATCGAAGAAGCAGGTGCAGAAGCCTACTTCATCCGCGGCAACGCGATCGACGTCGATCAGGCGGCCGCCATTGCGGCGGAGGCGGAGACGGTCTTGGCAGGCGTGGATATCCTGATGAGTACCACAGCCCCTGAGGTGATGCCCGAGCTGTTCAAGGACATCCCGCCAGCCGACATCGCCCGAATCTACACGCATCTCGCGCTGCCCTCGATGCACATGGCGAGTGCAGTGCTACCCTTCATGCGGGCGAGGGGCAACGGCGTGATTGTCAACGTCGCGTCCGATGCGGCTAAGACGGCAACACCGGGTGGGGCGATCATCGGCGCCGCCAAAGCGGGGATCGTGATGTTCACCAGAACCATTGCCGTCGAAGAGAAGCGTCACGGAATTCGGGCGAACGCCCTGACACCGTCCCTCGTACACGAGACCGGCTCCACCGCTCGCATCACCCGCGACGGATTCAGTGCGAAACTGTTCGAGAGGGCCGCACGCAATGCGCATCTCGGCGTGCCGATGGCATCCGATATCGCGGCTTTCGCGGTGTTCCTCTGCTCGCCTGGCGCAGCGAAGCTGACCGGGCAGGCGATCAGTGTGAACGGCGGAATCTCCGCAGCATAACGTGCTCATCGCGGGCAGCGAGGCGGGAATGAGGAGATGGATGGGTCCGGTCGCCCAGGCGACCGAACCCATCCTGCTCGAGCTAGAGCATTGTCACGCCGTTGCGACCGACCCATTGGCGGTGGTCGGCCCGATCCAGGCCACCGGGATGAATGAAACATGACTGCGCCATGCAATGGCTTCTCAGTCATCGGTCAGGACATGCACGGGCCCTGCCTTTCCCTCGGACCGGGACTGGTGAGGGCGGAACCCATTGAGTTCCGCCCTCACTCGCTGTTTGTCGCTTCAGTGACCCCGGTATAGTTGGCAGGCATAGCGATCCGGTACAGGCTTCCCCCGCCTCGGGTGATGGCGGCGACGGCGTTGTTGGAACTTGTGGCGTAGTTGTTGCTGTCGGGGAAGTGGTGATGCTGGCGTCCGTATCTGTGCTTCGAGAACGATTGCGGGTCAGCATCGTCGGTCGGAACCCGCAGCTCCGGGTGGCGGCTGCTCCGTCAATGGTCTGTTGGCTGTGCGTCGTGGGATAAGTAACTTGACGGTCTTGGCTTCGGATACGGGCCACTAGACGATGTAATTGCTCATATGTCACTCACTCTCGCAGTGGAGTTCGATCAAGCGCCGATATCGTAGACAGCCCGTAGACGAACTCGCGGGAGGTGCCGCCTTTCCGAAGTTGGGACACCTGGAACCCGACAGCTGCTGTTAGTCGGCGTTTGTACTCGGTGATGTCGATTGCGAATGCGGCGGTGATATCCCTTGGAGCAGGCCCACCGAGCGGTTTCCAAAGAAGCGCAAAGTCGAGAATGTCGTTGTCACTATGGCGGTTCCACATTTCGTTCCTATGCGAGGCGCGTGCTCAAGTTTGCGTATCTGCCTGGGATCTGTCGGATCGCCGGCCGCCCGCTCCGTCGACGTGACCCGCCGAGCGACTCACGGAACGGGATGGGGATCGTTCGTTCGCAGGGGGTGCGGGGTATGTGGTCGCTAAACTGCGCATTTCCCCTTGTGCGCAGTTGGAGTCAGGTATGACCTGCCACAAACGTTCGACGAACCGGAGCCGCGACATTCCGAAGTGAACGAGGATCTCTTCCTCCGGGCCGCCGTATGGTGCCCACATGCTGGCGAACTCGATGAGGCGCTCCGCCTCGGTGTCGCGATGCTTGCGTGTGCGGTTGACCTCGGCCCATGCGGCGCGTCGCCGCTGGGACCATCTGCGAGACTCGCGAGAATTCATCGGATTGAACGTTCTACTCAGGGCCTGTGGTGGCCTTCGGAATTTGGTCGTGCTCGCCGCGGCAAGGTGTGAAAGCGGAGTGACATCCGTTCAGGTGTGACTGTCAAGTTGATTTCCGCACGATGCACTAGCGGGGGTGGATTGGAATCGTAAAACGGCGGTCTGTCGGACCTGCGGTTGCGGAGTCCAGTGTTGTCGCGCAGGTCGCGCAATCCGGAGGGGATCCAGGCTCGGCGGTCGGTGGGAAGTTCCCGACCGCGTCACGTTGGAGCGGCAGGGTGACTTCTACACTGTCGCGAGCTAACAATGCGGCACCGTAGGCACCGGTGATCTGCGGCGCGTCCGGCACCATGACGGCAGTGTTCAGCGCTTCTTCGAGGAAGCGCACTGCCGCGGCGTTTCGGGCGACGCCGCCGGTCATCACGACCGGGGTGTGCTTTCCGACGTGGGAGACCAGCCCCAGTGTCCGGGCCGCCACCGCCCGGTGCACGGACGCGGCGATGTCTTCGCGGCGCTCGCCGCGGGCGAGGAGGGAGATGATCTCGGTTTCGGCGAAGGTAGCGCACATGCTGCTGACTTCTAGATCCTTGTCGCCGGCGAGTGCGAGTTCGGCGAGTTCGTCGATCTCGCACTCGATCGCTCTGGCGAGCACCTCGAAGAAACGCCCGGTGCCGCTGGCGCAGCGGTCGTTCATGGTGAAGTTCTCGACGAGGCCTTCGTCGTCGATCAGTATCGCCTTGCTGTCCTGCCCGCCGATATCGACGACGAGGCGGGTACCGGGGCACATTGCGGCGACGCCGCGCGCGTGACAGGTGATTTCGGTGAACGTGCGTCCGACTCCGGGGACCATGCGTCGGCCGTAACCGGTGGCGATGGTGGCGACGATGTCCGATTCGTCCAGGCCGGCTGTCGCTAGCGCACCGGTCATCGATCGGGTCAGCCCGGCGCGGCTGACCGCGCCCATCTGCACGACGTCGGAGGCCGCGATCGCGCCGTCTCGGTCGACGATGACCGTTTTGGCCGTGGTCGAACCGAGGTCGACGCCCATGTAGTAACCGGTCACCTGTACGACTCCGTTCTGCTTGTGTTCGTGTCAGTCCGAGGTGGCTGCGGCGCGGCTGCGGCGAACATCGATGCCCTCGAGCATTGCGGCCAAGCGGCTTTCGAGGATTTCGTCCTTGTAGAAGGAGGCGTCGGCGACGTCGCCTTCGAAGAACATCGAGGGGATGCCGAGTTCACGCTGAGCGGCCTTGGCAACCAACTTCTGGGGATTGGTGAACGCGCGGCAGGTGCGGGTGGAGTGGAAGACGATGCCGTCGACGCCGTACTGTTCGCAGTCACGTAGCACCAGGTTTTTGATGGTTTTGGTGCCGTGATTGGTCGGGCACAGGAGGTAGTGCTGCGCCATGCCCAGCAGTGGATTTTCCGGGTCGATCAGGTGGGGTTCCTGCCAGAACGCCTGGTGCGTGTAGCGGCCGGCGATCACCGTCACGCCGTGGTCGGCGAATTTCCTCGCCAGGAAACCGAGTTTGTTCCAGTTCATGAATCCATCGAAGTACACCCGGTAGCGCTCGTTGCGCACTGCCGGGACGCCCTCGGCGATCCGTTGTTCGATCTCGGCCTTCACGGCCGCGAAGTAGTCCACCAGTTCCTGGCTGGCGGGCAGGAAGTTGATGTGTGCGATGCTCGCGATCCAGTCGAAGAACGTTGCTGGGGTTGGGGCCTGCGCGCACAGTGCCATGGCCTCGCGGCGCAGCTCGGATGCGCGCTTGATGTACGCCATGTTCTGCCGGAGGGCGTCCCAGTCGAACGGTTGTCCGGTCATGGTCTCGATGAACGTGACCAGTTCGCGCAGTTGGTCGGCCACATAGCGGGAGGCCTGGTCCCATTCCTCGCCGACGAGGTAACCCGCGTCGGGCTTGTTGCCCCAGAGATAGGGCATCGAGACGTTGAATATGGGCACCTCCTTGCCGAATACCCGGAAGGAGATGTCGTCCCATTGCTGACCGGTGCTGCATCCGGCGTAGGCGTTGACGAAGAAGTCGGGTGCCGGCAACCGGCTGGCCAGCTCTTGTTGTTGCGGCAATCCGACGACCCCGGTGCCGCTGGCGTGGCCGCTGTCTCGTGTGAGTACGGCGCATCCGAGGTGGGTGCGCGAATACGAGCAGAGTTCTCCGACGTAGCCGGCCTCTTCGGCGGCGAGCTGGGCCGGTTTCTCGAGGTGTTGCGCGGCCAGCCGTGCGGAGAAGGCTTCGCCGTGGCACCACGCGAGGCCCGCTGCCTGGAAGAAGGGGTTGACGGCAGAACCGTTGTACCAGACCACCTTCTGGCCGCGTTCGCGCGCCGTGAAAATATTGTCCCAGTAGTCGGCAACCATCTTGCCGCCGGTCTTGGTGACGCTCAGGCGGTTGGTGTTGTCGGTGATGGCAGTGCTCACATGATCACTTCCTGGTGGTCGAGGGGTGCGGTCTCACGACGTGACGAGCTGAGTGCGTCGGATGCGTTCGAGGAGGGCTTCGACGCGGGTACGGATCGATTCGACGGGCACGCCGTCGTGTTCGGTTTCGATGAGCAAGTGGGGGATGTTGCGTTCGGTGAGTCGCTTGCGAAGCTGGGGGTAGTAGAGCATGTGTGGCTCGCAGAACTTGGCCATCAGCACGATGACGGCTTGCGCCCCGCTCGATTGGACCGAGTCGATCAGGGTGTCTTCCCAGTCCGTGGCGTGCTTGACTCGGGTGGGGCAGGGAATGTTGACATCGCGCTGCAAGTACCAGTTGACGAGACCGGTGACGGGATCGATGTCTTCGGGGACGTCGGTGGAGATGTAGCGCGCCCCGTGGTAGAGGTCGTCGTTGACGACGAGCGCCTCGCATTCCTCCAGAGCGCGTAGGAGTTCGGGGTTCGGGGCGTGGCAGAAGTGTCCGGACAGGTGCAGCCGAATGCGGTCGTCGCGGGGAACTGTCTCGAGGTCGTCGACGATCTGCCGAAGCAGCGCGGTGTGCTCGGCCTTGTCCATGACCATGGCGGATTTCACCAGTGACTGCATCTGGGTCGAGGTGAACTGGGCGCTGCCGGATGTGCGTGCTGCAAAGATCTGGCGCAGCAGTCTGCGATTGTCGTTGAACAGTGCGATGCTGCTCGAGAGCGACTGTGCCGTGATGGGTGCTCCGGTGAAGGCTGCCATCTCGTCGACGAAGGTTCGCATCTTCGTCTCGACCACCTCTGAGGTCCAGGCGTCGCCGAGCGAGCTTGCGAATTGTCCGAAGTGGATCGGTTTATCGTCGCATTCGGAGCGCACCACGTCTGTCGCGCCCAACAGTTGGATGCAGTGGTCGGCCAGGAAAAAGCCGTCGTAGATGTCCAATCTTCCCTTGGCGGCTTGGTCGGCGATGTTTCGGGTGTACCCGCAGTAGAACTCCGCCAGCAGGTTTCGTCCCATGCTGTCGGGTTCACGGTTTTCCTGGATGATCACCGGCAGCGCGCCGGCTGCGTATGCGATCTCGGCCGGAAAGTTCATCGGGAAGGCTCCGACGACTTTGCCCCCGGTCCGCTCCTTCCAGTGGACGACGTAGGCCTCCGGATCGGCGGAAATGTCACCGAGTTTCGTGAGCGCGGTTGTGAGGGTCTCCGGCATGGCGCCTGCCTCCTTCGAGCCCACCGGGGGCTTATTGGGATTGGGAATCGGCCACTTGCCCGCCGGTTCTTCCTTTGTAGCCCCATCTTAGACAATTATCAACTCTATGTTTACGCGAATGTCTAACATCTGCGGGATTGATCAGCGCCCCGGCGACCTGACCGGCGAACCTGCGAGAATGCGTGACATGTTCGACGTCAACCTCCCCCCGCCGAGTGCTCGCTCCCTACTCCTCACGGTCGTCGGTGAACTGACGCATGCGACCGAGGAAGAGGCGTGGACAACAGCCCTACTTCGAGTCCTTGGTGGCCTCGGGATCGAGCAGCACGCCGGCCGTCAACTGCTGGCGCGGGCCGCTAGCGCGAAATGGCTCGAACGTGAAAGGCGTGGACGGGCCGTTCACTGGCGCCTCGCCGGAAAGGGGCGCACCCTCGTTTCCGACGGTATCCGGCGGTCGAATGCGTACTTGGCAGGCCCGCCATCGTGGGACGGCCGATGGCTGCTGCTGTTCGTCACGGTGCCCAACCAGCTCCGGACGACGCGGAAGCGGCTCTACGGTGGCCTGTCCTGGTTGGGAATGGGAAATCCGTTGTCCAGTGTGTGGGCGACACCGCACGTGGACCGGGGAGGCGAATTGACAGATCTGGTGCAGTCCTTAGGGCTCGAGACGTCGTCGCTCGCGGTGATCGGTTCGGTGCAGGCCGTGGGGATGACAGATCGGGAGATCGTCCGGACGGCATGGGATCTCACCGGCATCGCCGAATCGTACGAGTTGTTAATCGCGCAACTCGATTCCCCAACGGACCTGCCCGATGAGGACGCGGTACTGCTGGCGTATCTCCGGTTGCTCAATGTTCAGCAACGGCTGATGCGGCGGGACCCGTTCCTGCCGGAAGCATTGCTGCCCGATTGGATCGGTCGTGAAGGCGCGAAGAAGATCCGCCAGCGGCGCGAGCAGTGGGCGCCCATCGCCCACGCGCGCTGGGCGAAGATCGTGCAGGAGTGCGCGCCTGACTGACCTGCGCGCCTGACTGACCGCGCGCTTGGCGGGCCGTCGGCGCAGGGGTGGAACCAGCGTCGGCGGCGAGTTTGTACATTCAACGCAATCGGGTGTTGATATTTGTATAAATAGCGGGCATGATGTTCCCTGTGCGGCGCGTCACAGCGAACCTAATCTCGGATTGAGGATCGGAGCGGTGACCGCCTTGTATTCCGAACTTTGGTCATTCCATTGGACCAAGCCGTGGTCCGGTTACCGGAGCGCAGGCTTCGCAGAAGACCACTTGAACTTCTCAATCAGGAGCAGACATGGAACCACCCATCGCCGACACCCGGCGCACCGAGTCGACGTCGTCGCGAACGAGTCCTCGGCGTGCTGCCCTGGCCGCCTTTCTTGGCACCGTCATCGAGTTCTACGACCTGGTGATCTATGGGACGGCCGCTGCACTGGTCTTCGGCGAGGTCTTCTTCCGCGATGTCAGCCCGCAGGTCGCGTTGATCATGTCCTTCGCGACCTTCGCCACCGGCTATTTGGTGCGCCCGGTCGGCGGTCTGCTGTTCGGTTATATCGGCGACCGCTTCGGCCGCCGATCAGCGCTCATGATCACCATCGCCATGATGGGCGCCGCGACTGTGCTGATCGGCGTGTTGCCCACGTACGCGACGGTCGGTGCGCTGGCGCCGATCATGCTCCTCATCCTGCGGCTTATCCAAGGCCTCGCAATCGGGGGTGAGCAGGGCGGCGCGGTGTTGATCGCCGTCGAGCACGCCCCACCGAACAAGCGCGGGTTCTACGGCAGCTTCTCGACGGCCGGCGCCCAGGGCGGCACCGTGGTGGCTACTGCCGTCTTCGCGCTGGTCACGCTGATGCCCGAAGACGCCCTCATGACATGGGGCTGGCGAGTGCCATTCCTGCTCAGTGCGGCGATCGTCATCGTCGGGCTGATTGTGCGGAATGGGCTCGAGGAGACCCCCGATTTCAAGCAGGTCGCCGGCAACGCGAAGAACCACAATCCGGTCCGGCAGGCTTTGGTGCAGCACCCCAGGACGATTCTCGGCATCACCCTCGTCATGGGCGGAGTATTCGCTTGCTGGTACATCCTAACGGTGTACAGCCTCAGCTATGCGGTCAAGTCTGTGGGTATCGATCGTACGACGATGCTCTGGCTGATCACCGCGGCTACGTTGCTGGTCGTGATCATGAACCCTGTGTGGGGCGCGCTATCGGACCGCATTGGGCGCACCAAGCTCGTCGCCGGGGGACTGGTGATCGAGGGAGTGCTGCTGGTCGTGTACTTCGGAACGTTAACGACCGGCAACCTTGCTCTCATCTTCGTCGCCATGCTCGCCACGACAGGTTGCGGGCACGCGATGATCAACGGTGTCTTCCCGGCGTTCGTCACCGAAAGCCTGCCAGCCGAAGTGCGTTATACCGCAGGGTCGTTCGGAATACAGCTCGCGGGTGTGCTCGGTGGGTTCGCGCCTCTGGTCGCGGTCACGTTGGAGGGTTCGAGTTGGGGAGTGTGGTCCATTCCGATCATCTGTTTGGTGATCTGTGTGGTCGGCGCAATCAGCGCTTACACCCTGGTGTCACGTTCTCAGCCGGCAATAACAATGCCAGAGGTTGAACCGGCACCTGCACCCACAGTCTGATGGCAAGGAGCTATCGATGACGTCAATACTGAATCCCGATCGTATGGGCATCCGCGATGCGGTCCGCACATTCGCGGCCAAGCGCGTTGCACCGGGATACCTCTGCCGGGCGAAGTCCTCGACCTTCCCCTGGGATCTCCACCACGACATCGCGAACCTCGGGATTTACGGCCTCCTGGCGGGCGACGAGTACAACCCCCTCGACCACGAGGACTTCGTCGCCGCTGGTGTCGCCGTCGAGGAACTCGCGTACGCAGACTTCAACATCGCCAACATTGCGATTCCGGTGATGCTGATGAGCACATTGATCCGCCACCATGGATCCGAGACGTTGACCAAGGAATGGCTGCCGCGCCTGGTCGCGGGAGAGACGTTCGTGGCGTTCGGTCTGACGGAGCCCGAAACGGGGTCCGACGCAGCAAACATCACAACTACGGCGCGCGTGACCGACGGCGGGTATGTCATCTCCGGAGAGAAGACATCGGTGACAATGCTCAGCAACGCCGACGCAATCATCGTCGCCGCGCGCACCATCCGCGATGGTGACGATGTCGGCGTGTCGGCCTTCCTGGTTCCGCTCGACAGTGCCGGAATCGCGAAATCGATTGTTCCGGACACCGGTTGGGGAATTCTCGGCCGTGGAGTCCTGCATCTGGACAAGGTTGAGATTCCACCCGACAATCTGATCGGAATCGAGGGTCGTGCGTTCTCGCGCGTCCTCAACGGATTCGATTTCACACGGCCACTCCTCGCCCTCACCGGTATCGGCGCAGCGCAGGTGTCGCTCGACGAAACGGCCGCGTACGTGCGACAGCGCACAGCATTCGGGGCGAAGTTGGCCAAGTTCGAAGGAGTCTCCTTTCCGATTGCCGAGCACCTCACGAAGCTCGAGGCGGCACGATTGATCTGCTACTCAGCGCTGGAGAAGCGAACCCTGAACCTGCCGCATACCGCGGAGGCGGCGATGGCCAAGTGGTACGGACCTTTGGTGGCGAGCGCGGCAGTCAAAGAATGCCTCCTTCTGCACGGCAACTATGGCTACTCGCAAGAGCTTCCCTTCGAACAGCGACTGCGAGACGTCATGTCCGTCGAGATCGCTGACGGCACAGCACAAATCCAGAAGATCATCATCATGCGAGAAAAATACGGAACGGACTTCGTTCCGTATGAGAAGCGGAGCACTACATGAGCAACTTTGCGAATGCCGACCGCCCGACCGCAGCTGCCGGGTTCGACTTCGGCGACTCGAAGATCCTGGTGGTAGGAGGCACCTCCGGCGTCGGCCTGGCCGCAGCGATTTCCTTCGCACAATGCGGCGCTCGACACCTCACCCTCGTCGGGCGGAACGAGAAACGGGGCAAGGAAGCGGTCGATCGCGTTCTCGCGGTGTGCCCAGACGCCGATCCACACTTCTTGCCTGCCGATTCCAACGACCCACAAGCCGCTGGTGAGGTGGTTGACGAGGCGGCCCGCACGATGGGGAGGCTGGATGTACTGGTGAACTCGACGGTGGCGGTCTACCAGCCGACTCTTTTCCACGACACGGACATCGCGGAGATCCCCACAATGCTGATCCAGCAGGGACTCGGACCCATCCTCACCAGCCGTGCCGCAATCACGCATATGAGGGAGCGTAACCACGGCGCCATTATTAACGTCGCCTCTGACGCCGCGAAGGTTCCCACTCCCGGCGAATGCGTCATCGGAGCCGCCATGGCCGCCATAGTCACGTTCTCCCGTACCCTGGCGGTCGAGGCCAAGCGTTACGGCGTCCGGGTGAACACCATCACGCCGTCCCTCATCGCGAATACAGGATCGTATGACCGAGCAATGAACATCGAATTCAGCAAGAAGATCTTCGAGAAGATCAAGAATCAGGCGCACCTCGGTCTTACCGAACCGCAGGACCTCGCCAACGCGATCCTCTTCCTTGCGTCGCCCCTGGCAGCCAACATCACCGGACAGGTTGTCAGCGTGAATGGCGGCATCTCGGTGGCATGACGATCGCCCTAGGTCCCACTCTCTCAGAACGCTCTTCAGTAGGAAAGGCCCGCACAATGGTGCACTCGTCCGCCCCGGCGCATCCACATTCTCCCGATGACTCCGCGACACGAATTCGGCGGCAGAGAATCGCATTTCGAGACGATATCGATGCCATCGAGAAACAATTCTTGCCCAACGAGTTGCTTACCGGCTCGACGTTCTACGACGCCCTCGCCGCGGCTGCCGCCGAACATCCGGACAAGAACGCGATCGTGGCGATCGAGCCGCCCAATTTCCTCGAGCCCGCGCGGGTACTCACCTACCGTGAGGTAATCGGAGCGATCGAACGCGCCGCTAGTCTCTTTCACGACTGTGCTGGTGGCTCGCCCAGCGTGGTGGCAGTGATGCTGCCGATGCTCCCGGAAGGGCTGATCGCGATCTGGGGAGCTGCGACGTCCGGTATTGCGATTCCACTCAATCCCTTCCTTGAGTTCACCTCTCTCGCGCGCATCTTGAATGACGCCGGCTGCACCACGCTCGTTACGATGCGCGGCACAATCGAAGAGAAGTGTGGCGGGGATATCGAGCTGATCCGCAAGTCTGTTCCCACACTGAAGTCGGTCTTCTTCGTCGATGCCCCCGAATCGCCGGGTGACTTCACCACCGCCATGGACACCTACGCCGGATCCGGACTGACATTCGAGCGCGACCTCGACCCCTACCGTGACGCCGTACTTATGCCCACTGGAGGCACCACCGGAACACCGAAGCTGGTGCGCATGTCCCAATTCGGGCAACTGACAGTCACATGGAATGTTGGTGCGCTCATGGGGCCGCGACCGGACGGCGTGGTCGCCCACGGCATGCCGAACTTCCATTGCGGGGGCAGCGTCTCACTTGGATTGCGGACGTTAGTGTTCGGGCAAACGTTGCTGACGATGACATCCCAGGGATACCGAAACCGCGAAGTGCTCGAAAATTTCTGGGAGATCGCCCGCCACTACCGGGTAACCTCCCTGCTCGCCACTCCGACCACCGCCCAAACCTTGTTCAGTCTGCCCGCTTCATCCGACGGCCATTGCATCGAGGATTTCCACGTCGGTGGCAGCACCGTGCCGACAGAACTCGTCCGTGCCTTCCACGACCGATTCGGCATCTGGTTGCGCGAGAACTGGGGCATGACCGAGGTACATGGAACAGTGACCGGGCATCCCAACGCAGGGTCGGAGCCGCGGATCGGCTCGGCGGGTACCCCATTGCCGTTCGTCCGGGTTCGCGCGGTCGAACTCGACCAAATGGATCGGGTGGTGCGCGAGTGCCCGCCCGGCGAGCGCGGCGCGTTGATCATCGGTGGTCCGATGGTCAGTCGGGGTTACCTCAACCAGGAATTGAACGACGAGTTTTTCGTCACCGGCATGCCGGACTCGCAGGCGTGGGCGAACACGGGTGACCTCGGAACTGTTGACGAGGACGGTTACGTCTGGGTCTCCGGGCGTGCAAAGGACCTGATCATTCGGGGTGGCCACAACATCGACCCCCGCGAGATCGAGTCTGCACTCGACCGCCATCCCGCTGTCCACCTCGTCGCCGCTGTCGGGCGGCCTGATGCCGCCAAAGGGGAACTTCCAGTGGCTTTCGTCCAGCTTGAGGAGGGTGCCTCAGTTGAGCCGGGAGAGCTTCTAACCTTCTGCCGAGAACACGTCCAGGAACGAGCGGCCACACCGGTCGAGGTCATCGTGCTTGATCGGCTTCCGCTGACCCCGGTCGGCAAGCTCGCCAAACCGACGCTGCGGACACTCGCCACCGAGCGCGAAGTTCGCGACCAGGTCAGCTCCGTATTCCCAGACGGAATTGGGTGCGAGATCAATGTCGACAACACGGCCCTGCGCCCACTCGTCATCGTCGAGATCGACGACGACGCCGGCGACGCGAATGAGAGTGTCCGTGTACTCCGCGAGAGGCTGGCGAACTACGAGTTCGACTCAGACGTTCGGGCAGGTCGCCTGCAGTCCTGAGCCGCCTCAACAGAGACGGGGCGCTGCAGCTCGGGGTGAGACGACTCCGGTTCGCGTGACGCCACCATCGAGGCGGACGTAGCGATGGCCAGATTGCCGGTGTGCGCCAGCCCTCAGATGACGATCGGCTATGCCACCTGGGTTTCACCAACGCTGCGAACGCCTACGACCAATCAATCGGGCGTCGCCAATTCGCCCTCAGCCGGTCGGCACACCTTCAGCCAGGTCCCGGCCGGGGTGTAGTCCTCGACGCTACCGAACTTGAGATCGCGCAACTCGTCGAGCCGTAACCCTGCCCCGCGGGGACACTTCAGTCCAATGCGCCAAACGGATCAACAAGGTGGGCAACGGAATCTATCACCTTGGTGCCGACGTTCGAGTTTGGGACGTCAGCGGTGAAGACCAGCCGATGCTGTGGTGCCTGGTCCAGCCTAGGCGACAATGTGCTCGAGCAGATTGCTTGTGCAGGGTCAGCACCGCAGACTGGGCCACCGTCGCCGACATAGTGCATCCGGCGCCGGCGGCAGCGCACTGCCCGCGCGACTGCCGGTGAGGTCCAGGTCAGGAAGCCTTCGACTTATGGTCTGACCCGCTAATTCGTCGGGGGTTGTTGCCAAGCGGTCGGCTCGCCGAGATACAGGCCACAGGCGCAGTCGAGTGCGTCCTCGACACTGCCGGCGAAGTTTCCGTTGGGCAGGACCGAGTCCTGGTACTTGCCGCTGCTGCCGAGGTAGATCGCGAATCCCCACACACTGGCGGATCCGCCGTACCGCAGTCGCATCTACGGAATCACCGTCCCGTCGGTCAGCAGGCCGTCGACGTAGGCGAAGTTGCTGCGGAATCGGGTGTTGATCGTGGCCAGTTGCGGCCACCTGGTCCGGGCCCGTCCAGCAGTTTCCAGCGCAGCGAGCTCTTCGTCGATTCCGGTGGCGTCGGCATGTTTGTGATGGTGCCCGATCGGCACGGCTTTCGTGGCGGCCGGCGTGTCGTTGCCTCGGGGATTGCTGTGGCCGGTGTGGTGTATGTGCTGTGAGTGATCCAAGTTGTTCTTCGTCGGATGGTGTGTCGTGGTGATGATCAGCCCGTACCGGGTGGTGTTGACGGGCAACGACCGCGAGGTGCTCGACGGTTGGGTGCGGGCCGGGAGCACACCGCAGAGGACGGTGCTGCGGGCGTTGATCGTGCTGATGGCGGCCGACGGCGACTCGAACGCGCACATCGCGGCCGAGCTCGGTGTCTGCGTGGACACGGCCCGCAAGTGGCGGGCCCGGTTCTATCGCCGAGGAATCGAAGGACTCACCGACGCGCCGCGTTCGGGGCGCCCGCCGAGGTATTCCCCGTCGCAGGTCGCCGCGGTCAAGGCGTGGGCATGTCAGCTTCCCACCGAGCACGAGCTGCCCCTGTCGCGGTGGAGTGCCCCGGAGTTGGCCCGGCAGTTGTTGATCGACGGCATCAGCGCCTCGGCCACGACGGTCCGACGCTGGCTCGCACAGGACGCCCTCAAACCCTGGCAGTACCAATCGTGGATCATCATCCGGGACCCGCAGTTCGAGATGAAGGCGGCCGTCGTCCTCGATCTCTATTCCCGCAGGTACGACGGAGTCGAGTTGGGGGCGGACGAGTACGTGATCTCCGCGGACGGGAAACCGTCCATCCAGGCCCGCCGGCGCTGCCATCCCACGCAGCCGGCCGGCACAGGCCGGCCGATGCGCGTCAATCACGACTACCGCCGTGGTGGGGCACTGGCATATCTGGCGGCCTACGACGTCCACCACGCCCGGTGTTCGGCCGATGCGAATAGTCCACCGGCATAGTGCCGTTCACCGCGCCTCGTGGATCAATCAGGTCACGAGCCAGGAGCCATACGCCTCTGCGGAGCGGGTGTTCTGGGTTGTCGACAACGGGTCCTCACATCGTGGGCGAGCCGCGATCGATCGGCTGGCCGCGAGGTATCCGAACGCGGTGATGGTCCATACCCCAAAGCACGCCTCCTGGCTGAACCAGGTGGAGATCTACTTCTCGATCATTCAACGCAAGGTGCTCTCGCCCAACGATTTCGAAGACCTCGATGATGTCGAACAGCGCCTGCTCGACTTCGAGGACCGGTACAACGCCACCGCTGTGCCGTTCAAGTGGCGCTACACCACCGCGGACCTGCACCGACACCTCGAACGACTCGACCACCACGACCGAACCCGACAGCCGGCATGGCCCCCGACGAATTTATGAACCCAACCAGTTAGCGCCCTTGGAAGGTGGGATTATGCTTGGACAGGACCGATTGAAGGGCGTTCCACCCGTCGTCGGATTTCGTCGCGCGGGACATCGCGCGGGCTTCCCGCTCCATCTGTGCCTCGATTGGCTGTTCCCACGTGGACCGGAAAAGGTTCTTGATCTCGCCGAAGGCGAGGGTCGGGCCGGCCGCCAGTTGGCGGGCCAGCGTCCAGGCCTCGTCCGCCAAATTCTCGTCGTCGACAACATAATTGATGAGGCCGTATTCACAGGCCTGTTCGGCGGTCCAGGTTTCGTTCCTCATGAGAAATTCGGTGGCGCGTCGCAAACCCACACGCTGTGGGATAAACGTGGTACCTCCGCCATCCGGCACGAGTCCGATGCCGGTGTATGCAGCGTAGAACTTCGCGGATCGCCCGGCAATGCAGAAGTCGGAGGCAGCCGACAATGCCACCGAGCCGCCGACCGCGAGGGCATGGACCGCGACGACCAACGGCGCATCCATTCGAACAAAGCGGGACAGTGCCACGTGTAAGCCCGCCGTGGCGTTCTTAATGATGCGGGGTAGTTCGTCCCGGTCCCTGGTCATTGCCTTCAGATCGGCGCCCACGCTGAAATACTTACCTGCCGCGTCCAACAGTACGCACCGGACGTCGGGGTTTTCGTCCATCTCGGTAGCGACAAGGCTGATTTCGGTGTTGAGGCGGAGGTCGAATGGGTTGCCGCGGTCGGGTTGGTTCAGTGTGACATGGCCGACTCCGTCGATGATCTCGACGGAACAGGACTCGGTGGAAAGTCGGGATTCGGTGGTGGTCATCTAGATCCTTCGTGAAAGTAAGGGAAATTGGGCGGTGATGTCACTGCGTGCGTATAGCTGGGCAGTTTTACGATCTGCTTGATGCTGTCGCCAATCTGGACACCCAGAGGCACTCCGCGCCCTGATTGGGGCAGGCATATCCGGACGATCCGGGAGGCGCTGCTCGCTGAGCCGAAACGAGACCGCCACAACTAATCTGAGTCCACACCGCAACGAGAGCGATCTCCTTGCTGGCCGCGGTCTCACCGCCCACAGTAGGGCCCCTGCCCGCACTACCTTCCGATGCGGCAACGATGTCGATGAGGCCATCCTCTCCGTCTCTAGCCGCTGGCCTTCATTGACAGACAACGCCGCTGCAAACGAGAACCCCATACAAATGCCAAATCCTCACAGACAGATCGCTCGTCTGTCGGTCAGACTCCGCGCTGGGCCTTCGCGGCTTCGCTGGCGGCCTTGCTCTTCTCCCGGGCAGTGGCCCAGTCCTCGCTGCTCATCGAGGTCAGACCGGCGAAAGTGCCGGGACCGGCAAGCATCTGACCACCATCCATGGCGATGGTCTGGCCGGTGAGGTAGTCGCAGGCATCCGACAGCAGGAAAATGGTGAGGTTGGCGAGTTCCTCCATCGTGCCCATCCGGCCCATCGGCACCTGGTCGGCCTGGGTTGCACCGACGGCACTCTCTTCGGTCGGGTTGAGCATCTCCCACGCGTAGTCCGTCGGGATCGGTCCGGGAGCCAAGGCGTTGAGGCGGATGCCGTAGCGAGCCCATTCGACGGCGAGCGACATCGTCATCGAGTGCACGGCGGCCTTCGCCATCGCGGACGGGACCACGAACGCGGATCCGCTCCACACCCAGGTGGTGAGCGTCGACAGGACGACGCCCTTGGTGCCGCCCTCGATCCAGCGGCGGCCCGCGGCGTGGGTGGTGTTGAACGACCCGTTCATCACGGTGGAGGTGACGGCCTCGAAGGCGCGCGGGCTGAGCGATTCGGTGGGGGAGATGAAGTTCGCGGCGGCGTTGTTGATCACGCCGGTCAGCGGGCCGTGCAGCGTCCAGATCTCGTCCATCGCCGATGACACCAGCTCGGCGTTGCGGACGTCGACGGTCTGCCAGTGGACCGAGCCCGGCCGGGAGACGGACGCCTCCGCCGCGGCCTCCTCGAGGACCGCGGGCCGGCGGCCCCACAGGTGGACTTCGGCGCCGTGGTCGACGAGGTGCTTGGCTACGCCGCGGCCGAGTCCGGTGCCGCCGCCGGTGATGAGAACGCGCTTGCCCGCGAGGGCGTCGGACGCGAAGGGAGAAGTCGTCATGCGATGGTCCTTTCGAGTAGAATGTGGCCACTACAGGCCCCAGGCTCTTGGAGTGATCTCGCGCTGAATCTCGTTGGTGCCGCCGTATATCGTGGGAGCGAGCAACCTCCCGACGCTACTGGAAACAGGTCACATGCCTTCAGCTCGACTCTCCTGCGAATTGCGAACTATGCAGGAGATTCCACCCCGCATCGATACCCAACCGGAGCTCGTCTTCGACGTGGCAATCGACCTGCCACGGAAGCGGAAGCAACGTTACGGAAATGAAGCCGAGGGATACAT
The DNA here is from genome assembly GCF_001583455.1 of Rhodococcus sp. LB1. Lineage (NCBI taxonomy): Bacteria > Bacillati > Actinomycetota > Actinomycetes > Mycobacteriales > Nocardiaceae > Rhodococcus > Rhodococcus sp. LB1. Next base: position 20,709 of record NZ_LTCZ01000416.1, read on the forward strand.
AGTTCGAGTCGGAACCGACGTCATAGGGTGGTGGGATGCCCTTGCGAGAGCACAACAACTTGCCGTCAGTCAAGGTGATGTCCAAACTCGTCAGGCTCACGGTACCGAGAGTCGCGAACCGCACTCCTCGTACAGCGTGTGGTGTAAGATCCGGCACATTGATATTGAGTGCGACGGCGGGGTAGTCGAGAGCTTCGATCGCTCTCACGGTAATTCTTGCGATCGCTGCGGCGGTGATCAAACCGTCCTCCGCACCCGAACTCGTGCTTATGGCGACACCGCTGACCCCGAGTGACGCTGCAGTCAACACCGCGCCCGCGGTGCCCGAGTGTATTACGAGGCGCCCGGTGTTGAACCCTGAGTTGATTCCGGAAACGACGACGCGCGGCTTTCTGCCGAACAATTCCGAGCAGACGGCCCGAACAGCAAGTGCTGGAGGCGCATCCACAGAGAACCGTCGGACCTGCTGCAAGGAGGCATCGGCGCTCGACTCCTGGACTGAAATCCCTCTGGTTGCGTCGAAAGAACCGAGGCTGGCGGAACTTCCACTTCGTTCCGTCGTAGGCGCCACCACGGTGACGTCGCGCGAGATGTCTCTCATCGCTTCGTAGAGGCATGCCAGCCCGGGAGACGCACTGCCGTCGTCATTGGTGACGAGAACTGTCATGGATCATCAGCCTGTCTGCTGGATCGTGCGCGGCGTGCTGAGTACACCGGCGAAGCTTCGAGGCTCGGCACCGCCCGAACTATCCATGGTGATTGCCTTTACCTCCATGAATTCGTCGAGGGCGGTCTCGCCCAACTCTCGTCCGAGCCCGCTTTGTTTGTAGCCGCCATACGGCAGGTGATAGGTCATGTTGTGCCAGTCGTTGATCCACACCGAGCCGGCTTCAAGTTGACGTGCGACCCCCAGCGCACGTTCTGAGTCGGTGGACCACACCCCGGCCGCCAATCCGTACATGCTCGCATTGGCCAGGTCAATTGCCTCTTGATCGGTCGAATAGCGCATGACGACGAGTACAGGACCGAAGATTTCGTGGTTCGCTACGCTCATATGAGGCTCGACGTCGGTCAACACGGTCGGACTCAACCAAAATCCGTCGCCGAAGTCCGACACCTCTGGGATGGTTCCACCGTAGGCGAGAGTCACGCCTTCGGCGACTCCCGATTCAATATGGCCTCTGATCTGCGACCGCTGGGACTCGCTGATAACTGGTCCCATGTCGGTCGCGGGGTCGAGTGGATTTCCGATCTTTATGGTGCGAAGTCGCTCGATCAGCCTCTCGACGAAGCGATCGTGGAGGCTGTCCGGGAGCAGCAGGCGAGTGCCGGACTCGCAGGTTTGTCCGGCGTGCAGCATGAAAGCCCAGACTGCACCATCGACGGCGTCGTCGAGGGCGGCATCGTCGAGCACGATGTTCGCGCTCTTTCCGCCGAGTTCCAATGCGACTCTGGTTATGTCGTCGGCAGCGCGACGCATGATCTGTTTCCCGACAGCGGTCGAACCGGTAAACGACACCATGCGCACGTCGGGGTGGGAAACAAGATGTGCGCCGACGCTCTCGCCGTCTCCGGTCACCACGTTCAGACAACCACTCGGCAAACCAGCGGCATGGAACAGTTCGGCAAGGGCGAGTGCGCCGATCGGCGTCTTCTCGTCGGGCTTCAGGACAACCGAATTGCCGGCAGCAAGAGCTGGAACAGCTTTCCACACGGCGATAGTCAAAGGCGCGTTCCACGGAACGATCCCGACGCACACACCGATCGGTTCCTTTCGAATGAACGCTGTCTGCGCGGAAGTCCCGAATTCCGGCACCGGCGTCTCCTGGTCGGCGTCACGAGCGAGCCTGGCGAAGTGTCGAATATGTGCGACCGGAGTGTCCACCGCGAATCCGCGCGACACCCGGATAGGTGCGCCATTTTCGATGCTGGCGGTTCGGGCGATGTCGTCGCCGTTAGCCTCGAGTGCATCGGCGACTCGTTCGAGTACATCGGCGCGTGCACCGCCTGAGAGGTTCTTCCAATCGCCACGCTGGAACGATCTCTTGGCCGCTGCGACCGCGCTGTCTGCATCGACCTCCGACCCTTTTGCGCACGTGGCGAAGGGGGCGTTCGTAGCAGGATTTATTAGACGATACCGATCACTGGAGTCGACGCTCCGACCGTCGATGAACATGCAATAGTGTGGTGAATCTTCGATGGTGGTGCTCATCCTGAACTCCCTTCCTCCTCGTTGTCAGATTCCGCCGGTGCGGCCGAACGTGACTGGCAGTTCGATTCCGGTAATGAATTTGCTTTGGTCGCTGAGGAGGAATGACACGGCATTGGAGACATCGTTGGGTTGAATGAACGGAATTCCCATAGCGTGCACCGATGCATATGCGGATTGCGCGTCTTCGAACGTTGGCTTGTCCAGGTCCGGTCTGTACAGTCCGTAGATTTCGTCGTTGAGGATCATATCTGTCCCGACATTACTGGGGGACACAGCATTTGCTGTGATCCCCAGATGTGCTTGTTCGATCGCCACCGATTTTACCAGCGAGAAGACGCCGGACTTCGCTGCCGAGTAGTGGGCGGTGTTCGGGTCGGTATGCCTGACCACGCTAGAGCAGGTTGCCACGATCCGCCCACGTTTCGCCTTCACCATGTGGGGAACAACGGCTTTGAGTGAATGCCACACGCCTGTGAGGTTGACGTCGATCATCTCGTCCCATGTGCTTTTCGGAATTGTCTGTGTGCTGCCCCCGTTCGACCAGATTCCGGCGTTCGCCACCAGGTAGTCGATTCGTCCGAAAGTGGCCACGGCCTGTTCGACCGCAGCCTCCATCGAGTTCAGTCGGCGCACGTCGGCAACTATCGGCAGTACGTCGACTCCTGCCGCCTTGATTAAGGCTGCGGTTTCTTCGAGATCGCCCCTTGTCGACAAGCTGTAGGGCACAGTGGGCAACGATTCACAGAGATCGACTAGAACGACGCTTACTCCGGAGTTTGCGAGTGACAATGCATGCGAACGACCTTGGCCGCGAGCGGCACCTGTCACGAATGCGACGCTTCCTTCGAATGTGAGTTCCATTGTGGTGGGTAGACCTTCCTTGTAACGAATCGGCAGCTTCACGGGTTGGCAGTTGCTATTCGACCTCGGCGAGATCCCGTTCGACGTGGGGTGACTTGTCCTTTCGCGCACCGGACTTCACGGAGGCCAGTGCGGCCAATCCGATGCAACTGACCACTAATACGAATAGGCCTGGCGACAAGTCGAATCCGGTGTTCGCGACAAGCCATACCGCAATGTAGGGAGCCGTACCGCCTGCCACGATGTCCCCCATGTTCCACCCTACGGCGACGCCCGTGTAACGCGTGACTGGACCAAAAAGCCTTGGAACGAGACTGAACACACCGGTCTGGACGAGAATGGTGTTGCCAAGAACAGCAAAGTAGCACAGCGCGGCAACCCACAGGCTCGCTCCCATCAGGGCCATTGCGGGAACCGTGAGTACAGCAAAGCCTACAAACCCCCACGCTGTGATGCGGACGAGGCCGATTCGGTCCGCCACATACCCGCCACCGAGCATTCCGATGCCGGTTACGGCGATGACTGCAGCGCTGACCCAGTACACGGACGACTCCGTGTATCCGACCCGGGTGATGAGATAGATGCTGATGTAGGCGAGTCCGATGTAGACCGTGCCGTTGGTTGCTACCGACAACGCCATGGTTCTGGCGATCGCGGGTCGGTCCTCGGCGAGAGCCCGGCGCAGCGTCGACCGCTTCTCGCGGCGGGCAACAGTGGTATCGAGTGTTTCTACGATGCCCTTCCGGATCCAGAGGCACATGAGGGTGATGGGAAGGCTTGTCAAGAACGGCAGGCGCCATGCCCACTCGTAGATCTGTTCGCTCGTCGCAAGTGTGTTGAGGAGGCCGACCACTGCCGCACCCACGGCGAACCCCATGATCGAACCGAAGGGTGTGAAGGCTCCGTAGAAACCGCGCTTGCGACTCGGCACCGACTCGCTGATCAGCGTGACCGACCCTGCGATCTCACCGCCCGCGGACAGTCCCTGCGCCAACCGTGCGATGACGAGCAGTAGCGTTGCACCGCTGCCCAGCGTCGAATGCGTGGGCAGCAGGCCAATCGCGAAACTGGCGATGCCCATACAGAGCACTGCTGCCAGCAGAGCAGGTCTTCTTCCGAACTTGTCACCGATGTGCCCGAAAACGACACCACCCACCGGCTTCAGCAGCCAAGCGCTCGCCAGCACCAAGAGCGTGGAGAGTAGGGCAGCTGTCTTGTTCTCGCCGGGAAAGTAGAGGTCAGCGATCACCAGGGCCATGAACCCGTAGACGCTGAAGTTGTAGAACTCGATGAAAGTACCCACCGAGCCGGCAATCGCTGCCCGCAGCGGGGCAGACCCGGGGGACCGCGAGGCCGCACGAACGTCACGTGAATCGTGTTCTGTCATGAGAATCCTTGTCCCAGAGTGAATTAACGGGAATCCGAAGAAGCCGTGCGAGTGTGGTCGTACCGGGACGAGCAGACGTGAAAGGCCTGCTGGAGCCGCACGGAAGTGGCGTACGTCACTCGGCAAAGCTATCAGGACTGGCGCACCAAAACAATGGAATGACCAAACATATGGTGGACATCTTTTGAGCGAGTACGTACTGTGACTGCTGTCACCCCCGCCGGCAGTGCCGTAAGGATTACGTGCGGCGTTCGGCCACCTCGCGATTCATGGCTCGAAAGAAGGATCTGTGCACTCGAAATCTGAGCAGGCAGAGCAACTCGATGTAGCTCGAGTGGATGCATCATCTGTATCGCATCGACCGCCCGACGCAGGTCGAAAGGAGCCGCGTATCGCCCGCCGGGCCGCAACCGGGGCGATGGTCGGGACGTTCATCGAATACTACGACTTCAGTGTGTACGGATTTCTCGCCGTGATCATTGCGCCGATATTCTTCCCGGGCTCCGATCCGGTCGCAGCGTTGCTCGCCACACTCCTGGTCTTCGCGAGCGCCTGGATCGTTCGGCCGTTCGGCGGCATCTTCTTTGGCTATATCGGGGACCGCTACGGACGCAAGCCTGCGCTGCTCATGGCTCTGATCATGATCGGCGTGGCAAGCACGTTCATGGGGTTGCTCCCCACGTATCAACAAATCGGTGCATGGGCGACTCTGCTATTGTTGTTGGCTCGACTCGCGCAAGGATTCTCCACCGGTGGCGAGGTGGCAGGAGCCATCACACTCGTGTCCGAGTCTGTACCCAAAAACAGGCGATCCTTCTACGCTTCGTTCACACCCCTTGGTTCGACCCTGGGTTTTGCTGCAGGTGCGTTGGCGGCAGGCGTGGTCGCATCTCTGACCACGGATGCCCAGATGGCCTCCTGGGGTTGGCGTTTGCCGTTCTTGCTCAGCCTGCCGCTGACTGTCTTCTGTGTCTGGGCGCGAACGCGAATCGTCGAGACACTCCCGACAAGCGTTGTGGCGGAACAGTCGGACGGAAGATTCCGGAAGAAGTTGTCGGTCGCTACCGTGTTTTCGAATCGCGCCAACATCAAGGGTCTGTCGCAGACCATATTCCTCAGTGTTGCAACGAATGCGACTGTGTACATCGGCCTGACGTATCTAGGAATTCACCTCGTGCGGCAACTGGGTTACGAGTCCGCATCTGTATACTGGGCGAGCGTCGTCTACATCACGATCGTTGCACTCTGCATGCCTCTGGGCGGTCTCTTGGGCGACAGGATCGGCGCAACGAGAGCGATTGCAATCGGTCTGCTGGGGTTCGCGGTCATTACCTACCCTGCGATGTTGCTGATGCATGTGAACTTGATCATCGCGACGCTTGCTTGCTGTGCTGTTCTGATCAATACCGTTTTCGTACAAGCAGGTGTGTACACGGTTGTTCCTCGTCTGTTTCCTCGCGAAGCCCGCTACTCCGGCGTGGCGCTCGGCTGGAATCTCGGCGCGGTAGCAGCCGGTGGCACAGCACCATATGCAGCAGTGTGGTTGGTGGACCGCACCGGGAACAGCCTATCTCCAGCCTTTCTCGTGATCGGTGCTGCTGTTATCGGGTTTGTCACGCTGCTGACGATCATGAGAAACAAATCCGACTCGGACGACCTGCATACGCCACTCGCGGCTAGAGAAGGATAGACAACGATGCTCCCTGATGTGAAAGATCGGTATTCCGAACAAGATGTGGCCGATTTCTATCGATCGGGCTATTGGACAAAAGACACGTCAACATCTATAGCTGATAAATGGGCCCATGATGCACCGAACAAAGTGTTCATGAGTGACGACACAGGTGAGATCACTTTCCTAGAATTGAAGAACAAGTCACTCGCACTGGCATCGGAGTTGGTTCGCCTTGGAGTTGTGAGGGGCGAACGTGTGCTCGTTCAGTTGCCGAACTGGCGCGAATTTGCCGTCATTGCTCAAGCAGTGTCACGGGTTGGTGCAGTGATCGTCCCGATTCTGCCGATTTATCGAGATGCAGAGGTCGAGTACATCTGTGGGCACTCCGGTGCACGGGTCGCATTCTGCCCCAACTCGTTCAAGCAGTTCGACCACGTTGCAATGTTCGAACGGATTCGGGTATCGACACCATCGCTCGTTCACGTCGTACCGGTCCGTGGTTCGGAAGGAGGATATCGCGGGGGACCTACGTACGAGTCGATCCAGGCAGCGCCGGCAGGAAACGAACTCGCTGTCGCAGCGGGCAACGCGGACGATGGCCACGTGATCATCTATACGTCGGGTACGGAGTCCAAGCCTAAGGGCTGTTTTCACACCTACAACACCGTCGCATTCAGCGTCCGTGCGTCATTGAATGCTCATCGATGGACGGACTCCGACGTAGCCTTCGGTCCATCGCCCTTGTCGCACAGCACCGGTTACATAATGAGCTACCTCACGCCGTTGCATGCAGGGGCGCGATCACACGTGATGGAGCGGTGGACTCCGGGCGCCGGAAATCGTGTCGTCGAGAAGGAGAGATGTACGATAACGACAACCGCTACCGCGTTTCTCAGAATGTCCCTCGACAGTTATCGGCACGAGCCTGTCGACATGTCCTCGATGCGAGTGTGGATTGCGGCCGGTTCCCCGATCCCTGAGCAGGTGATCAACGAAGCGCGCGAGGTGATTCCTTCGTGCGAGGTGCTGAGTCATTACGGCCGCTCGGAAAACCAGTTCACGACTACGTGCGCGGTCGGAGTGAATGCCGATCGCGTACTGAAATCCGATGGAGCTCCGCTTCCAGGGGTCGAAACCGTCATCCTGAGTGAAGACGGAAAACCGCTTCCCGTGGGCGAAACCGGCGATATCGGATACCGTGGACCTGGTCATATGTTGGCGTATTTCGGCGAGCCGGTACGAACTGCCGAATTGTTCACAGTCAATGGATTTTCGAGGTCCGGAGATCTGGGTTCGATGGACGAATTCGGCTATCTGAGAGTCTCGGGAAGGCTGAAAGATATCGTCATCAGAGGCGGAATGAACATCAGCGCCAGGGAAATCGAAGAACACATGTACCGGCACCCCGATGTCTCCGATGTTGCTATCGTGGCCATGCCGGACGAGAAGTTGGGCGAGAGAGTCTGTGCGTATGTGGTACTGGTCGAGGGCACTGAACTCACCCTCGACGGGCTGTCGACGTATCTGAAGCACGACTGTCGAGTCGCGATCCAGAAGTTACCGGAGCGACTCGAGATCGTCCGACGTCTGCCGATGACGGCGTCGGGAAAAATCAAGAAGTTCGAGCTGCGAGAAGACGTCGCCTGCAAACTGAAGCTCGAATCGAATTCGAAGTAGGGAATAGAGAATGATCACCGCCGCTGATTCCGACTACCACGACAGTGATCCAGCAGATTGGCGCTGGACGGAAACCACACCACTTATATTCTCGGTTCCGGAGCACGGAATACTTGGGAACATCTACGTTGCGTCGCGCCCCAATCTAGGCGTCGCATTGTCGACCGTCACCATCGGTCAGGGCTTCTGCCGGAAGCCGTACGAGATCGACTTCAGCGACGCCCAGATGCATCTGCCGGCGCCCAAATCCTTCACCGACTACACCCTCGAGAACGGGTTGTCGGTCAAGGTGCTCAAAGCGCCGACCGAGTACCAGTTCACGTACGAATACAAGCTCGGCGGTACGAGCTTCGATCTTCACTTCGAGGGACTTCACGATCCGTTCGACGCCAACGATCCAGACCAGAATCCGATGCTGAATCGAGCGGCCGGCGCGATGAAGGACCCCCGTTTCGGAGACGAGTGGGGTAATTCCGGCGAGGATCAGGTGAAAAAAGGCCACTACGAGATCATGGGCCACATCACCGGTGAGCTCACCTTGCGGGGGAAGTCGTACGAGGTGGATTGCTACGACGTGATGGACCACAGCTTCGGCACGCGGACCGAAACCAGCAAGCGTGCAGTGTCTTTCATTTCTGCAGTATTCGGTGAGGATTATGGAATTCATGTGGCAGTCCCGATGGAAGTGCGGCGCGACGACACCGATTACGAAGGATTCAGGTTCGGCTACGTGATGGAGGACGGTGAGTTGTTCGGCGTGGTCGATGCTCGTGTCGAGTCGTCGTCCGGAACCGATATGTTGCCGATGAATTCGCACATCGTCGCCGAGGACGTTCGCGGCAAGAGGCATGAGCTGTACGGGGCCGCGACTGCAGGTCACCCGTGGTACAACTTGAACCCGTCGCATGTGTGCTTCCAATCCCTCATGCGCTGGCATCTCGGGGACCGTATCGGCTATGGCGAAATGTGCAACATCTTCGGTTTGGAGTTTCTCGCTGCGAGGAAGTCCAGGCATGGAGAACTGCGGTGATGAGCATCGACAGTTCCCCGACAATCGAACCAGGCGACTTCGATCATCTGGATCGGCCCAGCCGGCAGTTCATAGACAAGATGACGGCAACCTACCGAACCGAAATCGAAACCAACGATCTTCTTGTTCGGAAACTCGAACGGCGGCGAGGTCCTGCCTTCGTACGGTCGACGAAAGGAGAGCTTTCCGAGTGCCTTCGGCTGTTCCTCATCAACCGCGGGCTCGACGACTTCGAAATCCGGGACTCGAAATGGTTTGTCGGGGGAGCGTCCAAAATCCAGCTCGGTTTCACCCTCGAGTCGAAGACGGAGTCCGGTCGGCAGGTCCGACGAATGGTGTTGCGTATGGATCCTTCGGAGTCGCTGAATGCGACGAGTCGAGTGCGCGAGTTCGATATGCTTCGCGCGTTCGAACATCATCTGCCGGTGCCGCGGGTCTACTGGGTCGACGCAGAAGGTGACTTTTTTCCCGAGCCAGCGCTCGTGTACGAGTATGTCGCAGGGGTCACGAAGCCGGCTGATGTCGAGAATGTGGGGATATCCGGCGTCGGTACCAACTTCGGCGCGCGATTGAGAAAAATCTTGGCCGATCAGTTCGTAAAGCATCTTGCTGTAGTGCACACTTTCCAGCCGGATCTTTCGACATTTGCACGTCTCGATACTCCCTCTGTCGGTACCACCGAGAGCGCTCAGTGGCAGGTGAACAGAGCGCTGCGCGTATGGGACGAGGACCGCGGGGAGGATCTCCCTTTGATGGAGGTGGCAGCGAGCTGGCTTCTGGCGAACTTGCCCGTGCTGGACGTGGTCAGCGTCGTACATGGCGACTTTCGAAGTGGGAACTTCCTGTTCGACGACGAATCTGGTGACATTCGAGCTTGGCTGGATTGGGAGCGTTCGCATCTCGGTGATCGTCATCGTGATCTCGCATGGACCACTCAGAGGTTGTTTGGTCACTACCTCGGTGACGAGTACCTGGTTTGTGGGTTGATGTCCGAGTCCGAGTTCTATTCGAGATACAGCGATCTCTCTGGGATGACGGTCGATCGAGAGAGACTGCATTTCTACAAGGTGCTCAATTGCTTCCAGTTGGTCGTGTCGACCGTCGCTACCGCGTACCGGGTGACAAGGCTCGGTAAGTCGCACCAGGACGTACTTCTGGCGCGTGTACGGGGGGAAGCGCCGGTTCTGTTGGAAGAGCTGCGTGGGCTGTTAAGAGAGGTCGCGTCATGATTGACGATGTCACCGCGCTGATACATGCGACGCGCACGTCATTGAACACCGTTGTGATGTCGGCTGTCGACAAGAGCGATCCGATGGCGGTGGAGCAGATTCAGTTGGCCGTCGCGAACTTGGACTTCGTGTGTTCGCGTCTTGACACTAATCACGCAAGGGTTCGTTTCACGCTGGCCGAAACCGAAAAAATGAGCGCGGCGGTGGCAGAGCGGTTGTCGAAACACGGCGCTGACCAGTATGGGCTACCGGAACTGTGCCGCGTTGCGCTGACCGAGCTGCAACGAGCTGACTCGTCGGTCCAGGCCATGCGCGCTGCCAACGCAGAACTGACTGCACGCCTGCGAGTCCTGATTCGCGACTATCGCGAGCGCGATGACCAGATTGCATCCGATATCAGAGACGTTGTGGTCGACCGTTCGGAGAGCTTGGTTCGGTCTGAGCGGGCGTGGTTTGCCCCATTCGGGTTCGATCCGGGAGCAGAATTACTCCCATCACCGGAGGAGATTTATGGGCAGGTGAAAGCTCAGTAGGCAGCGATCGTAAGTTGTAGATCGAAGACCGGTCTGGTGAAGGATACAGGTAGTGATCGATTCTCGGTACGATCCGTTCGGCACCGCCCATGTGCTGAAGCCGAAGCCGACATACAGGGAGATTGCGCGGAACATGAAGGATGGTGATGTCGGTTCGAGACGCCGTAGCAGTCTGCCTGAACTTCACGTCGGTAAAGCCTCGGACATCCTGGCGGACGCCATCCGTGAGCGGATACTCGAGGGGGACTACCGCGACGGCGAGGTACTACCGACGGAACGCGAGATGTGCGTTCAGACCAAGCTCGGTCGGCGTGCAGTTCGTGATGCGCTGCTCAGTCTTGAGCTACAGGGGTTGATTCGAACGGATGACGACAGGGCCGGTGGGCCGGTGGTTCAGCGCCCCACCCTGCACACGATCATCGACAACGTGGAAATCACAGTGCGGGGTAGCCGAATACCGTGGCATTCGATCCTCGAGACGCGTGAGGTCATCGAACCGTTCTGTGCTCGTCTTGCGGCAGTCAATCGGACAGATGAAGATCTAAGCGAGCTCGACAAAATCAACTCAGTACTCGAGAATTCATCCTCCGATCTCGACGCGTTCCTTCGGTCGAATTTTGACTGGCACGTGTCCGTCTCGCGTGCAGGAGGCAATCAGCTGTGTATCGCGATCATGACCGCATTGTCGCGGATAATCTATACCTCCAGTCGGCACGATGGACGCGTCAACGAGGTCGTAATGTCCGCGACGGTGAATCGGCACAGAGCGGTGACTGACGCAATTCGGCAGAGAGATGCCGTTCTCGCCGCCGAATGCATGACCGACCACATTCATGAATTTGCTCTTGACGACGCATACTACCCAATCTGCTGAGTTGTGTGAGGGACCCCCTCATCCGTTCTGATGCTGTTGGGCCGGTGACGGCCAACCGATGAGCGACTCTGTTACCCGAACGGCGCGCCGATCTTTACTTGATCGTGCTGTGGGCGAAACGTGATCAGGCGACATTCGAAGGAGAAAATGAATGATAACCAGTCCTGCTCTGTGCGCCTGGCGGACGGAATCGCTGATATCACACTTTGTCAGCCCGACAGGGGCAATCCATTCGATCTGACGTTCAATACGGACATCAGCTCGATCGCCGCCGAGATTCACGAGAACCCAGACTTGCGCTGTGTTGCGCTGGATGCGCAGGGCAAGTACTTGCACACCGTGGCGATCCCGTCGCGAAGGCCATGAGCTGTGGGAATCATGGCCTTCGGCGCCATGCGGTGGGCGGTGGTCCGCGTCAGCGGTGCCCGCTATGGGGCGGAGGTATCCCGGCGGCACCTGCCCTGACGAATTCGCCGACCCCCTGACCTGGCCCGAACCCGACAGCACCACCGATACCGACACCGACCGCTGCGGAACAGCCGTCACTGCGGTGTGGTATCGGTTGCACCCGAAGATCACTCACCTCGGGTCGGCGCCGTCAACGCGGGTCGTTATGCGGCTTCGCCCAGAAACTGTCGACCTGTTCGGCTGGGCCAGACCCGACCGTGTCGTCATCCGAACCGACCGGATGGGGACCGCGGAGCTGGACGGCTTGGAGCTCGGCGACCCGCGGGTGATCACCCATCGCAGTGACCCGTCGATCGAGCGGCGCGGATACCATTGGACCCGCGCGGTCGGGACCTGCCGCTGGTGGGCCGGTTCCCGGTGCGGCCGCCCGACCAGCTCGCCAGCCTGAAACCCGCCCACGAGCCTGCGGCGAGCGCGCCCGTCCGCGCCTTCCGCGACGGCGTGCTCACGCCCACCGGCCTCGCCGACGACGCAGATGGGCTGGAGGTCGCCGACACGTTGAGCGTGTTCGTCGACGGCGTCCGGTTGGTGGGCCCAGCCGACGTCCGCGCCGCCGGTGAACCGCTGGCATTCACTCCGGTGGAGCACTACCGGGGCTGCGCCCCAGCCCGACGAGTCGTGTGGTGGCGGCTGCGCTCCGGGGGCTCCGGCCGGTCGGGGTGATGACCCTCATCGCGCACATCGCCGGTGGCTTCGAGACCGCCACCGGTGCCGTCACTGGATCACGGCCTACACCGCTCCGGAGGTGCTCGGCGGTGAACCGCCGAGCCCGGTCGCCGACATCTACGGCCTCGGCGCGACCCCTGTTCAGTGCCCTCACCGGCCACGCCGCGTTCGAGCGCCGCAGCGGTGAGCAGGTCGTCGCCCAGTTCCTGCGGATCACCACACAGGAGGTGCCCGACCTACGGGAGCACGGTATCCCCGGCGACGTGTCCGGCACAATCGCACGGGCGATGTGCCGAACCCCGGATCAGCGCCCGGCCACCGCCGCCGACCCTCGGCGAGGAACTCCGAAGGCTTGCAACGCAACCAAGACTTCCCAGTCGATGACATGGCCCTCCGCCTACCCGATGCACTGGGAATGGCCCTACGTTCTCAAGAAATTCGACTCACGCGAACTCGGCTCATCACGAGCCCCATTGGAGAGCGGACAACGAAGGGGGAGAACATAATGACCAGCAACCCACGCCGCGTGGCGGACGACGGTCACTGACTCCCTCTGAACTGGGCGTGACGGGACGTCTCCCGCTCGAGCTAACCAGTTTCGTTGGCCGCCGACACGAGCTCACCGAGGCGCAGAACTTGCTTGCAGGGTCCCAGCTCGTGACCTTGACGGGAATCGGTGGTGTCGGCAAGACGCGGCTGGCGATGCGGGTTGCAGCCGCTGTGCAGCGCGAGTACGCCGACGGTGTGCTGGTCGAGCTGGGTGAACTGCGTGACGGGTCGTCGCTGGTCGACGCGGTAGCCGCCGCCGTGGGGGTACGGGACCACTCGGCGAGGCCGTTGCGTGAGATTCTCGCGGAGCACCTGGCTGCGCAGGGACTGCTGCTGGTGCTCGACAACTGTGAGCACGTAGTTCAAGCGGTCGCGGAACTCACCGTGCCCTTGTTGCGGGTCTGTCCGCGGTTGCGGATTCTAGCCACCAGCCGCGAGCCCCTCGATATCGGCGGGGAGGTGGTCCTGCGGGTCCCACCGCTGCCCGTGCCTGATCCCGAGGGGAAGCTGTCGGTGCGGGCGTTACCCCAATACGATGCGGTGACCTTGTTCGCCGAACGCGGTGCCGCCGCCGTTCCCGGATTCGAGCTCACCGAGGAGAACGCTGAGACGGTGGCGGGGATTTGCCACCGGCTCGACGGGTTGCCGTTGCCGATCGAATTGGCCGCCGCCCGGTTGCGGGCGATGTCGCCCGCGCAGATCCTCAGGCGGCGACCGACCGCTTCACCCTGCTGACCTGCGGCAGCCGGGAGCGCCGACTCGGCAACAGACTCTGCGGTTGTGTATCGACTGGAGCTTCGAATTATGCACCGCCCGTGAACAACTGGCTTGGGGATGGTTGGCGGTCTTCGCGGGGAATTTCAAACTCGATGCTGCGGAGCGGGTGTGCGGAGCCGATCTGGAGCAGGACGAGCTGCTCGACACCTTGACCTCTCTGGTGGAGAAGTCGACCCTGATCCGGGAGGAATCCGGGCCGGTTGTGCGTTTCCGCCTGCTCGCGACGCTCCGCGAATACGGCTACGAGAAGCTCGAACAGACCGGCGAGGACGTTATATTGCGTCGCCGCCACCGGGACTGGTACGAGGCGTTGGCGCTCGAATCGGAAGCCGAGTGGATCAGCGCACGCCAGCTCGAGTGGATCAGCCTCCTAAATCGGGAACAACCGAATCTCCGGGAGGTCCTCGAATTCAGCGTGGACGACGATCCCTCTGCCGGCCTTCGCACCGCCGCCGCACTGTTCTGGTTCTGGGCTTCCCAGGGCCAGTACATGCGTCAGGGCGATTTCAAAGAAGGCATCGCCGCCTACAACGAGGGGCGACCGCCGCGGTTCGGTGACCCCGCAATCGACGAAAAGGTCTCTGCCTCAGGTGTTTCGTGACTGAACATCTTCCCACGTCTGGTAGGTCGTGAATTCGCGTTCCGCCAACCGCGGCACGGCGTCGTTCGCGCCGAAGGTCTTCGCGTGAGCGGACTCGACATGGCGGCGGAACGCGTCCTCGTTCACGTACTGCTCGTAGAAGAAGAAACTGTGGTCGTCGTGAGGGTCGCGGTGGGCTTGATACAGGATTACCCCCTCCTCGGCGCGAGTCGGCGGAATCAGCTTGTCGATCGCAGCGGCGACAGCAGAGGCCTCACCAGGCTTGGCAGTCCACTTCACGGTGACGACGTAGGGCATATTGGTCTGTTCCCTTCTTGCTGCACGGGTGCGCGGTCAACTCTTGGCATCGACGACGACGGACACCGAGCTCGGTCGTTCGTCGACGAAATACAACGCGACCATTGCCACGACAGGCCCGGCGGCCAGCGTCGCGAACGCCGCCAGAAACGACTTGCCCGATGCTGCGAACACGGCGCCGACCGTGATGGGGACGAGCACGCTGCCGATGTTCCAGAATGCGTTGGTGACGCCCGCTGACGAGCCGACGACGTGGCTGGAGACGAGTCGCGGGATCAGTGCCACGAGCAGGGGCAGGTAGCAGTACGCGGACAGCCCGAGGAAGGGTGCGGCGAGCAAGAATCCGATTGGTGTACTGAGCATTCCGAAGACGAGCAGTGTGATGGCGAAGCATCCGAGGACGATCATGGCGGGAACCCGCCGGGCCCCGTTGAAACGGTCGGAGATGATGCCGATGAGGGGTTTGCCGAACACCCCGAGCGCGGCGAAGAGTGCCACGATGAACCCCGCGGTCGAGGGAGTCACCGAGTGGCCCTTGATCATCAGGGTGTTCGACCAGGTGATGAACCCGTAGGTTCCCCAGCATCCGCCGAAGCCTGCGACTGCGACGAGCATGAGATTGCGGTTGCGCAGGATCGTCATAATCACCGCGCCGGTGGACCCGGAATCGGTTGCTGCGGCCCGTACGTCCACGGGGCCGGATCGGAGCAGGAACCAGCACACCGCACCGGCAACGACGGAGAGGGCGCCGAAGAGGTGGTAGGAGGTTGTCCAGGCGAAGTGTTCGATCAGCATGGGAACGGTGGAATTCGCTACTACGACGCCGATCGACGTCGCGGACAGGAAGATGCCCATGGCCTTACCGAGCTCGTCGGGACGGAACCAGCTGGTGATGAGTTTGACGCCGGCCGCGTAATCGGCGCCGGCGAAGAGTCCGACCACCGCCTGTACCGCGATGCCGACGGTTGCCGAGGATGTCGACCCGAAAATCATCATGAAGATTCCGGCGCCGACCAGGGACATGGTGACGATCGTGCGCCCACCCAGCCGGTCACTCAGAAAGCCGTTGCCGGCATTCGATAGGACATACCCGACGTAGTACGCCGTTGCGAAAGATCCGAGGCTCGCCAACGGCACTCCGAGGTCCTCGCCGACGAACACCGAGGCGGGCCCCCACGTCGAGCGGTCGACCGACGTCAGGACCAGGGCCAGCCAGCACAGACTGAGGACGACCCACCGATACCGCGAGATCGCTGTTGAGGCGCCGGTCAGTCGTTCAGTCATGTCGAGGGAGGTATCGCTTTTCACGGCGCTGGTCCTTTCGGGACTGTCGAACCGGACCCGGCTCGGGTACGGGAATCGACGATGCTGCGGGTCAGCGGATGCCGGCGACGTGCAGGGCGGTGACCGGACTCCGCTAGTTGTGTGAGTCACAGTAGGCCTGCAGAGTGAAATGGTCAACAATGAACTTGCGATGCGCAAAGAATTCGTAGCATGTCGGCGTTCGGCTGCGACACGGTGTCAGATGGTGACTGACAGCCGCCATGTCGTCGGGAGGCCGAACGGTTTGTAGATTGAGATCGGTAGACGCCCACTCCTCGGTCCGTCGAGACGGGCTCGGCCCGACGAGCGTGGGATGCGTGGGAAGGTGAGATATGACCGACGTCGACAGCCAGTATCCGCAATCGCGTGCGGCGACCCTCGAGATCGCCGGAGGTACTCGCCCGTTCGGCATTGGATCGGCCAGTGCGAGGTCCGCTCTCCTCACCATCCTCGGTGAGTTCGTCCGTCCACGAGGGCAAGCGGTCTGGACCTCGACGTTACTGCGGGCGCTTGCGGAAATCGGCGTGGAGCAGAAGGCTGCGCGACAGGCGATCTCCCGGATGGCGCAGGAGGGTCTCCTCGTGTCCGAGCGCTCGGGCCGGCGGGTGCGATGGTCCCTGACCGAGGCGGGCGCCACACTGCTTCGCGATGGCGCCGACAGAATCTACGGGTTTCTCCGTGCGGACCGGGAATGGGACGAGCGCTGGCTGGTCGTCACGGTGGCCGTTCCGGAGGCTCAGCGCAGTCTGCGGCATCGCCTGCGGACGCAACTCACGTGGCTCGGAATGGGATCGCCGTCGCCAGGCCTCTGGGTAATTCCCGACGCGGGCAAGGAAGGCGCTGTCCTGGCGGTCCTCGACGAACTAGGCCTGCGGGCCAAGGCATTTGCCTGGATCGGCACGTGGGTGCCGGTCGATGATGTCCGGACCCTCATTTCCGCGGCATGGGATCTCGACGAGCTGGCGGACAAGTATCGGCACTTCACCGCTTGGACCACGGAGATGACACCGCTGACGTCGGCCGAGGCCTTCGTCGCCCAAGTCGAGCTCGTGCACGAGTGGCGCCGCTTCCCATTTCTGGATCCCGACCTGCCTGCCTCACTCCTGCCCTCCGACTGGCCTGCGGTGCGCGCGGTGGACGCATTCGACGCGAGCCACAAGCGCTGGCACGACACCGCGCAGGCCCAGTGGGACGTGTGGGCTGAGCAGGAAGGCGGCTGATTCGCGCGCTCCCCGAGAGTGACGGTCGATACCCGGAAAAGTCTACAAATGATTTGACTATCGCTATGAATGTGTTGACTATTGAGGTGCGCCCTGCAGAGCGCGTCGTGTGGCGGGTCAATCCGTCGAGTCTCAGCTTCTGAAAGGAGCCGGAAGTGGCACCGTTGTCCGTGAGTGCGCCTGATTTCGAGATCGGTCGTCACCGCGCTCGCCACCCGGCCGAGGTACTCACCGGTTGCCGGGTGACGGCCCGCGGCGACGACTGGGCCACGGCCGCGATGGTCCTTCCCCGCTTCGCTACCGGGCCGGACGTTCCGCTCGGCTGGTTGGGTGTGGCGGCGGACTCCGCGGCAGCCCAATCGCTTGGCAGCCTGTTTGCGCAGGGGCTCGACGTGCGCACGGTCGACCTGCGCCTCGATGCCGTCGGCCCGGTGCCCTCGCCCGGGACCGTGGTGACGGCGCGAGGCGATCTGATCTCGTCGAATCACCGAACCGGGTTGAGCCGTATCCGGATTCACGGACCCGACGACGCCGATATCGCCGTGGGAACCGCACGCTTCATCGTCGTTACCGGATCGCCACCCTCGACGCCCTCGACCCTGACAATGACGAGCTCGGAATCCACTACCGGTGGTGTCCCGCTGCTACCGTCCCTCGACGAGATCTTCGGCATCACAGACGCCGCCCGGCTCGAACATTCCTCGGTGCTGACCGCCGAACTCGACCCGGCGCTGTGCAACAGGCACGGAGTGGTGCACGGTGGACTGCACGTCAGCTTGATCGACCACGCGATGCGCGCGCTGGTCGGACATTCGGGACCCCATGGAGATCCGGGGGCTCCGGAGCTGCTCGACCTCACGCTGGCATACCAGCGTCCCCTGGCGCCGAGAGTCGACGGCACGGTTCTGCTGTGTGCCACGGTCGAACGCCGGGGCCGACGGATCACCACAGTGCACGCCACGCTGCAGACCTCGACGGGCCGGGTCCTGACCTCGGCGCAAGGCACCTTCTTGTCCGCTGCGGAGGATCGGCCATGACCCAGGACACCGATACGCAGTTTTCGCCACGATCGGCGACGATGTCCACTCTGGTGGAATGGTCCGACACCGATGCGGCAGGGCATCACCACAATTCATCGATCCTGCGGTGGGTGGAAGCATGTGAGGTGCGCTTGTACCGCCAGTTGGGTCTGCTGGAGCATTTTCCGAGCATGCCCAGAGTCCAGCAAGTGGTGAACTACACGTCGAAGCTCTGGTTCGGCCAGGAGGTCACCACGACGGTCCGCATACAGGCGGTCGGGCGGACCTCGATCACCTTCGAATTCGACGTCTACGGAGAAGAATTCGAAGGCGTGGCCCGAGTCCGGGCCGCGCACGGCGCGTTCACCTCCGTGCATGTTCTCCCCGCCGAAACCCGTGCGACGCCCTGGCCGGACGACATTCTCGAGCTGGTGGCCCCACATCGGGTCTCGCCGGCCGCCGTGTGACCAACGCGGGCCGAAGCTGAGGAAACACGCACTAGACTGCACGTGTATCGGTCGGAGAGGTGTTGCGATCATGCCGGACAGCGGTGGAGACTCGGTGATCGGACGTGTGGTGCGTTTGCTCAGTGCATTCGACCGCAATTTGCGCTCACTTCCGCTCACGACGCTCGCCAATCGTGCCGACCTTCCCCTCACGACGACGCACCGGTTGGTAAACGAGCTGGTCAAACACGGTCTACTCGAACGCGCTCCCAGCAAGGAGATCAGCATCGGGTTGCGTCTGTGGGAAATTTCCGCGCGCGGCTCGCACACGATGACGTTGCGTGAGGCGGCGCTGCCGTTCATGGAGGACCTTCAGACGATCCTGCGCCAGCACGTCAGTCTGGCGGTCTTGGACGCCGGATCGGTGCTCTTTCTCGAACGCCTGGCGAGTCCCGACTCGACACTCGATGCCGGCCGGATGGCCGAACGATACCCCTTGCACGGATGCTCGACCGGGCTTGTATTGCTCGCCTTTTCGTCACCGGACTACCAGGGCAAGGTTCTGTCCGGGCCACTGGACAAGCTCACCGACCGCACCGTCACCGACCCGGTCCTACTCCGTCGAATCCTGGCCGAGGTGCGCCAGCAACGCTTCTCCTACGCGGCAGGTTTCGGAATCGAGCGGTGGTCCGGACTCGCCGTGCCCATCATCGGCGAGCACGGAGCGGTGATCGCGGCGCTGAACGTGGCCTACCCACGGGGCGAGGAGAACGTGTTGACGGCAATCCCCGCCATGCAGACTGTCGCCACCAGTATCGCGCGCGCCGTCGCCGGCACCCCGGTCGCACGCGACGGTAACCGCAGCTCATAACACTTTCTTGTACTAATTCTTCCGCCTAGCGGAAGTGCTATTTGTGGCGTGCTTCACTCCTGGGAGTCTTGATGCAGCAGAGCACAGACGTCGGAGCGAGAACAGGATCCACTCCCTCCCCGCCGGCCAACTCCGTCGAGTGCTCACACCCAGACCGGACGCCGAGCGCTATCGATCCGGTGCCCCGTGTCCACCGCCAGCCTCCACGAAAGGACGCCGATGTCTACCGCCACCGAGTCCACCGCGATCTTGCCTCCCTACTCTCACGAGTTGGAGTGGCCGACAGATCTTCCCGCGTTCAAGGTGATCGATGAGGACGGCAGTCAAGGTGTGCCGTATGCGCACTACGCGTGGATGCGTGAGCATGCCCCGGTGCTCCGCGCACAGACCCCCGGCGAGGACGTCTGGTTCGTCAGCCGGTACCAGGACGTGCGCAAAGCTCTGCGCGCACCCAAGGTCTTCTCCTCCCAGGTGACCGAACCGGTGCCGCTGACGTTCCTGACCCTGTTCGATGCGCCTAGCCACACCCGCCTCCGACAGGTGGTCGCCCGCGCCTTCACCCCGAAATCGGTGGCCATGGTCGAAGACCGCGTCCGCGAGAATGCCGCCCGGTATCTCGACGAGATGATCGCGGCCGGCGGCGGCGAGGTGGCGACCTCCTACTCGGTGCCGCTGAGCATGTCGACCATCAGTGCCATCCTCGACGTTCCGGCCGCGGATATCGACAAGATGAAGTTCTGGTCGGACGAGATGTTCACGTACTTCGCACGCGTCGCGCGGAATGCGCCGGGATCGGGCGAGGACGAGAAGAACACCATGGAATTCTTCGACTATCTCCAGGAGAACCTCGAGCGCCTCTACCGCGAGGACAGCGAGGCCGTCGGCGGTCACATCGCGCGGATGTGGAAGGAAGGACTGCTCTCCGATAAGGAGGCCCGCGAGCTGTGCGGGTTCATGTTCGTCGCCGGCCACGACACCACCACACTGTTGATGACGATGGCCTTCCAGGAATTCGCACACCATCCGGACCTCCTGGGGCGGATCCGCACCAACCCGGACGAGGCCGAGAAGTTCGTCGAGGAACTCGCCCGTTTCCGCGGTTCGGTTCACCGCACCGTGCGACGCACCAAGGACGACGTCGAGATCGCCGGAACCGTCATTCCCAAGGGTGCGGTCGTCCGGCTGCTCATCGCGTCGGCCAACCGTGACGCGACGAAGTACCCCGACGCACACGAGTTCGATATGGACCGGGACACCGAAGGGCACTTCGGATTCGGATACGGCATCCACAGCTGCATCGGTTCGCCCCTCGCGCGCCTCGAGTTGCGGGTGACGACCAAACTCCTGTCGGCTCGGCTCGAGTCGATAGCGATCGATCCCCACCACGCAATCGAGTACATGCACGGCAACAATCTCACCGTCGGACCCGAGCGCATGCACGTCCTGCTGCGTGCCGTGGGTGCCTGACCGGACCGCACGAAAGGCAGCACAATGTCTACACCCATCGTTGTCGTCGGCGCCGGGCACGCCGGAGTCCACACCACCTCGCGCCTGGTCGAACTCGGATACCGTGGTGAGCTGATCCTGATCGACGAGGAAGACGGGCTCCCCTACGAGCGGCCGCCTCTCTCGAAGGACGTGCTCGCCAGTGCGGAATCACATGAACCGCCCGCGCTCCGGAAGCAGGACTACTACGAGAACAAGGGAATCCGACGAATCGCGGGGTCCGCGGTGACCGCTGTCGATCGATCCGCCCGGCGAGTCTGCCTGGCCGACGGCTCCGCGATTCCCTACCACCGTCTCATCCTCGCCACCGGGTCACGGGCACGGACACTCGACGTTCCAGGCGCGGCACTGCCCGGCGTGCAGGTCTTGAAGACCCGCGCGGACGGCCACAACCTGAAGGCGATGCTGCGCCCCGGCGTGCGGTTCGTGATCGTCGGTGCCGGGTACATCGGGATGGAAGTCGCAGCGGCGACGGTGAAATCCGGCTGCACCGCAACCGTACTCGAATACCAGAATCGATCGATGAGCCGCGTCACCTCGGAAGAGGTGAGTCGCTACTTCGAGGACCTCCATGTTGCGGAGGGAGTACGGTTCGCCTTCGGTAGCTCCCTCGAACGGATCGAGGGGTCGGACCGGGTCGAAAGCATCGTCACCAGCGCCGGAGAGATGATCCCCGCAGACGTCGTCGTGGTGGGAATCGGCGTGCTACCCAACCAGGAACTCGCCGAGGTGGCCGGACTCGCCTGTTCCGACGGAATCGTCGTCGACGAGCACGCCCGCACCTCCGATCCCGAGATTTACGCCGTCGGCGACGTCACCCGTTTCACCTGTCCCCGGGAAGGTGTCATCATTCGCCTCGAATGCGTTCAGAATGCAATGGCGCAGGCAGACAGCGCCGCTCGCCACATACTGGGCCTCGACGCCGCGGTCGCGGAGGTGCCGTGGTTCTGGACCGTCCAGCACGGTGCCCGACTGCAAACCGCCGGGGTGCGGTCGCCGGAAGACCAGATAGTTCGGCGCGGCGATCCTGCCGACGGCAAGTTCGCGGTTCTCTACCTGCGCGACGGTCGCCTGGCCGCACTGGACTCGATCAACGCGCTCGACTTCGCCGCGGGGAAGAAGCTCATCGCCGCCGGCGCCCGGCTCGATCCCGTACTCGCGGCAGACCGAGCGGTGAAGCTGGCGACCACCCGAACTGACGCTCTCGCTACATCACGTTAGGAATTCGCGACATGTCCAACAACACCATTACCGTCATCGACCGTGAGGGATCGCCTAGTCAGGTGAAGTGGGATCCCGAACAGACCCTCATGGAAGCTTTGCGGGACAATGGTTTTCCACTCCTTGCTTCATGCGGGGGAACCGCGTCCTGCGCCACCTGCCATGTGTACCTGGAATCGCAGGTCGTCGCGGGACTCGGCGAGCGCTCCGAAGACGAGATCGAACTCCTCGAGGAAGCCGAAGGATTCGATGCGGAGACGTCACGACTGTCCTGCCAGATCGCGCACGCTCAGTCGCTCGACGCAATCACCGTGACGCTTGCTCCGGAGGAATGACCGGATCGGGGAAGGCCGCCCCGTCCCATCCGTGCGAAACGAACAACCGTGCGAAACGAACAACCGTGCGAAACGAACAACATTGAGGAGATGACGATGAGACTGCAAGGCAAGCGCGTGGTCGTGACCGCGGCAGCGTCTGGAATGGGCCGAGCCGGGTGCGAACTGTTCGCGCAGGAGGGCGCCCGGATCGCGGCAGTCGACCGGGACGAGGCTCGGTTGAAGGAGGTGGTCGACGGAATCAACACGGCGGGTGGAAACGCGCAGGGATTCGTCGCCGATCTGTCCGATGTCGACATCGCCGGGACCGTCGCCGACGACGCGATCGCATGGCTCGGCGGCATCGACGTCCTGTGGAGCCACGCGGGAATGCCCGCCCCCGGCGACGTCGAAACCCTCGACCTCGACGAATTCCGAACCGCCACGGACGTGAACCTCACGCAGTCGACGGTGATCGCGGCACGCGCGATCACGCACATGCGACAGCAGGGGAGCGGCTCGATCATCTTCACTGCATCCACCTCCGGTCTCGTCGGGTCTGCGCTCAGCCCGGTCTACTCCGCCCTGAAGGCGAGCATCATCGGTCTGGCCAAGGGATTGGCCGTGCGCTATGCGACCGACGGTGTCCGCGTGAACGCACTGTGCCCGGGACCGGTGGCGACCCCGATGCTGTACAACGACTTCATGAAGGTCGATGCCCGGTTTTCCCAGGAAGAGAACGAAAAGCGTGTCGTCGCCGGTGTCCCACTCGGCCGCGCAGGTCAGCCCCGTGAGATCGCGGACGCCGCCCTATGGCTGGCCTCGGACGAGTCGTCCTTCGTCACGGGGATAGCGCTGCCCGTTGACGGCGGCCTGACCGCACGATAATCAGGCTGCGCCGTTCACTCTCTTCATTTCCCACTTCGATCGGACGATGTATGGACACACTTGACGCTCCTGCGCATACGAGCGCTCCGGGCAAGATCACCAAGGTCACCAGGGCCGGCGCGATCGGTAACTTTATCGAGTTCTACGACTTCACCCTGTACGGGTTCTTCGCAGTCACCATCGCCACACTGTTCTTCCCGCAGTTCGACAGCGTGGCGGCTCTGCTCTCGACGTTTGCCCTGTTCGGGGTCGCGTTCGTGATTCGTCCGATCGGGGCGGTCGTCTTCGGACACATCGGTGACCGCTGGGGACGCAAGCGCGCGTTGATGATCGCGGTTCTTCTGATGAGCGGCGCCACCGCGGCCATCGGCGTGCTGCCGACCTATGCGGCAGTCGGCGTTGCAGCACCGACACTCTTGCTCGTGTGCCGATTGCTGCAGGGCTTCTCGGCGGGCGGGGAGCAGAGCGGAGCGTTCGTTCTCGTAGTTGAGCAGTCCGCGATCGGCGAACGCGGCAGAAACGCCTCCAAACTCGTCGTTTCGATCGTTGGGGGGGTCTGCTGCGCAGCCCTGGTCGTCCTGGTCGTCTCGGCCCTGACGACAGACCAGCAGATGGCCCAGTGGGGCTGGCGTCTGCCGTTCCTCCTGTCGGCCCCGCTCGGCGTCCTCGGCTTCTACCTCCGCATAAGCATCGAGGATTCACACGACTTCACAGCCGCCCGAGCGAACTCCGAGCCGGGAACGCCCGCGCCTCTCGCGCAGGCATTCCGCACGGTTCGCCGCCAGATGTGCACCCTCCTCGGATGGGTTGCGATGCAATCCGTCGCCGGCTACATCCTGGTCGGATTCATGATGTCCTACCTCGTGAAGTTTCAGAACTACCCGATGTCGACGGCCCTGACGATCGTCGTCGTCGGACACTTCGTGGGGATCGGGCTGATTTTCGGCATCGGTCGGTGGGCAGACCGCATCCAACGCAAGACGTTGGCCGTGTCACTCGCCGCGGCCCTGGCGATCGCGGTGGTGCCGGCCTTCATTCTCCTGCGGCACGGCGTCGTCGCCGCGACGATCGGAATCTCCCTGTACGCCACCACCGCGTACTCCCTGCTGATCGTGTCGGCACTGGCAGTCGTCGAACTCTTTCCCGTCGAGGTTCGGTACTCGGCCAGCGCACTCCCATTCCAGATCAGCTACGCGGTGTTCGGCGGTGCCGCACCATTCGTCTCCACCTGGCTGGTCGCTGAGGTCTCCACCATCGCACCCGCATACGCACTCGTGCTCTTCGGGATTCTCGGAATTGTCGTCGCGGCAATCGCCATTCCGAACCTGCCGCCCCGGCCGGACGACGGAGCCGACGGAACTGCGGCCGACCGCCGACCCGGTGCGGGCACAACCATTCACGCCAATTTGAGGAATCTTTGATGAACGACTTCGCACTGCTGATCGACGGCGCTCTCGTGTCGGGCTCCACGGAGCTTCCGGTCATCGACCCCGCCACCGAGCAGACCTTCAGCACGGTCCCTGCCGCCTCGCCCGAGCAGCTGGACCGGGCCGTGGCCGCGGCCGGAGCCGCACACCCGAGCTGGGCAGCTACCCCGGTCGACGAGCGACGGCGGATCGTGTCGCAGATCGCCGACACCATCGCGCAGCACCGTCAGGAACTCGCCGGGATCCTCGTCCGCGAACAGGGAAAACCGCTCGCCGCCGCGTTTGGGGAGGTCGACACAGCGGTCGAGTACATTCGCTACTTCGCCGGCCTCAGCCTCGAACCGGAAGTGATCGACGACAGCGAGCTGCGCCGGGTCGAGATCCACCGCGTTCCGGTGGGCGTGATCGGCATCATCGTGCCGTGGAATTTTCCCTTGCTTCTCCTGGCGTTCAAGCTCCCCGCCGCCCTGCTGGCCGGCAACACGATGGTCGTCAAACCCGCCCCGACGACCCCCGCGGCCACCCTCCACCTCGGTCGACTCATCGCAGGTATCGTCCCCGCCGGTGTGGTGAACATCGTCTCGGGTGGCCCTGAACTCGGCCCGCGCCTGTCGGCGCATCCAGGTCTGCAAAAGATCAGCTTGACCGGATCGACGGAAACCGGCAAGAAGGTCATGGCGGCGGCGGCGGAGCGGCTGACCCGGGTGGCCCTCGAGCTCGGCGGCAACGACCCGGCGATCGTCCTGCCGGATGCCGACGTCGAGGAGGTCGCCGGGAAGGTCTTTCAC
This sequence comes from Rhodococcus sp. LB1, assembly GCF_001583455.1. Lineage (NCBI taxonomy): Bacteria > Bacillati > Actinomycetota > Actinomycetes > Mycobacteriales > Nocardiaceae > Rhodococcus > Rhodococcus sp. LB1. The sequence continues at coordinate 46,568 of NZ_LTCZ01000416.1, forward strand.
GCCGCGTTCGGCAACAGTGGGCAGATCTGTCGCGCGATCAAGCGGATCTACGTGCACGCGGATATCTATGACCGATTCTGTGACGCTCTTGCGGCGCGTGCGGCATACGCGATCGTCGGCAACGGCATGGACCCGGGAACACAGTTCGGGCCGGTCCAGAACAAGGCCCAGTTCGACCGCGTCAAGGAAATCCTCGCGGACGCGGAGTGCGCCGGAAAGGTCATGCCCGGCGGAGGAGTCGTCGACGGTCCCGGCTACTTCGTGCGACCGACGATCGTCCGGGATGTCGACGAGGCGTCACGTCTGGTCGTCGAGGAACAATTCGGCCCCGTGGTCCCGGTGATGCCCTACACCTATATCGATGACGTCGTGGCCCGCGCCAACGACAGCGAATTCGGCTTGGCCGCCTCGGTCTGGTCGACGGACATCGACGCCGCCACCGCGATAGCTCACCGAATCTCGGCGGGAACCGTGTGGGTGAACAAGCACAGCGACCGGACACCGGACGTACCCATCGCCGGCGCCAAGCAGTCCGGCATCGGCACCGAACTCGGTGTCCTCGGGTTGCTCGAGTACACCCAGATCAAAGTGATCAACGTAGCGCGCCGGTAGTGATCCGGCGCTCCGAGCTCGTCCGGTCAGGGACTGACGTCCTGGCCGGACGAGCTCGTTTCGGCGTGGTTACCGCACATTCCATGACGCGAGGACGCTACGGGAATCGTGGTCGCCAGGAGTGCACGGCGGTGTGACGGCGGCCGCGGGCGTTCGCGAAAACCGCGGTGCCGGAGCGGGCTGGCGATTCCGGCGACGTCCACATATTGGTCTACTGCCCGCCCCCACTCTCAACAACGGGGCACTCGCGAATTGAACGAACGAAACCCTGGTGCGAGGCGATATCTAGTGGACGATCAATCAAGCGCTGCCTTTGACGACGATGGACACCGAACTCGGTCGTTCATTGACGAAACATAGTGCGACAACTGCAATGAGCGGACCCGCCGCCAGTGTCGCGAACGCGGCGAGGAAGGACTTGCCTGATGCGGCGAATACGGCGCCGACGGTGATGGGGACGAGCACGCTGCCAATTTGCCAGAAGGCGTTGGTGATGCCGGCGGACGAGCCAACGACGTGGCTGGAAACCAGTCGTGGAATCAGTGCGACGAGCAGGGGCAAGTAGCAGTACGCGGACAGTCCCAAGAAGGGTGCCGCGATCAAGAATCCGAGCGGTGAGCTGAGTGCCCCGAAGCCAAGCAGCGTGATCGTGAAACAGCCGAGGATTATCATGGCCGGAACCCGGCGAGCGCCGTTGAAGTGATCCGAGATGATGCCGATGAGGGGTTTGCCGAATACGCCGAGCGCGGCGAAAAGCGCAACGATGAAGCCCGCGGTTGAGGGCGAGACGGAATGTCCTTTGATCATCAGAGTATTCGACCAAGTGAGGAAGCCGTAGGTTCCCCAGCATCCGCCGAAGCCGGCTACCGCGACGAGCATCAGATCGCGATTGCGCAGGATTGTCATGATCACCGCGCCGGTGGATTCGGAATCGTCTGCTGCAGTGCGCGCGGCCACGGGGCCGGAGCGGAGCAGCATCCAGCACACCCCACCGACAACGACCGAGAGGGCGCCGAAGAGATGGTAGGAAGTCGTCCAGTCTAAGTGCTCGATGAGCATCGGGACGGTGGAGTTCGCGACCACGACGCCGAGGGAGGAGGCAGACAGGAAGATTCCCATTGCCTTACCGAGTTCTTCGGGGTGGAACCAACTGGTGATGAGCTTGACTCCTGCGGCGTAGTCGGCTCCAGCGAACAGACCGACGGCGGCCTGTACTGCGATACCCACGGACACGGAGGTCGTCGATCCGAAGATCATCATGAAGATACCGGCCCCGATCAGGGAGGCGGTGACGATGGCGCGCCCACCTAGCCGGTCGGTGAGGAAACCGTTGCCGGCATTCGACAGGACATACCCGATGTAGTAAGCCGTGGCGAAGGCACCAAGGCTAGCCAGTGGGACCCCGAGGTCCTCGCCGACGAAGACCGAAGCGGGGCCCCACGTGGCTCGGTCGACCGAGGTTAGCACCAAGGCCAACCAGCACAGACCGAGAACTGCCCAGCGATACCGTGAGATTGGTGCCGAGGTGCGGATCGCTCGTTTGGCCACGTCAATGGAGGTGTTGTTTGTCATAGCGCTGTTCCTTTCGGGACCGTCGAACAGCTCGAACCTTGTCGAAACCGGGGTAGTTGGGTTTCTGGATCGGCTGCCGTGTGAGAGGTCACCTGAGCCGCGAGTTATGTGAGTCACAGTAAGCCCGTGAAGTGAGATGGTCAACATTTTGTTTGCGATGCGCAATACATTCGTAGCAAGTCTTCTGTCTGGGTGCGTCGGTTGGATGACTGCGCTCGATCGTGCGGTTTGTCATTGGGTGCAGCGGTAGTGGCTCGGGTCGGATCGGCTGGGCCTCAGTCGCCACATCTGGGATCCGTGGAAAGGTTGAGGTATGACCGACGTCCAGTACTCAAGCTCGGATGCGTCGACCCTCGCTATCGTCTCGAGTGGTCGCGCCGGGGTCGACGAATCACCACCGTAAGTGCCACCGTCCAAACGCTGGAGGGCCGAGTCCTGACCTCGGCGCAAGGCGCATTCCTTTCCGCATCGGAGGACCGCCCGTGACCAGCCACCAGATCGAGGTACAGTTTCCGCCACGAACGGCGACAAGATCTACGTTGGTTGAATGGTTTGACACCGATGCGGCTGGGCATCACCATAATTCGTCGATCCTACGGTGGGTTGAGGCCTGCGAAGTCCGCTTGTATCGCCAGTTGGGTCTGCTCGAGCACTTCCCGAGCATGCCCAGAGTGCAGCAAGTAGTGAATTACACATCGAAGCTCTGGTTCGGCCAACAGGTCACCACAACAGTCCACATCAACGCAGTGGGGCAAACCTCTATAACATTCGAATTCGAAGTCTACGGAGAAGAATTCGACGGAGCACCTCGAGTCCGAGCCGCGCATGGATCGTTTACCTCCGTGCATGTTCGCTCCACCGAAAGACGGCACCCGCCCGGACCGACAACCAATTTCATTGGTGCTCAATCCGTTATTAATCGATGGGCGCCAATATTCGGCCACCCTGCGTAGCGACTTGCTCGAATGAAAGGTCGACGATGTCGACCGCCACCGAGTCCAACCTGATCCCGCCGCCCTATTCGCAGGAGTTAGACTGGCCGGCAGATCTTCCCGCCTTCAAAGTGATCGACGACGGCAGTCAGGGTGTGCCGTACGCGTGAGCACGCTCCCGTGCTCCGCGCACAGACCCCCGCCGAGGACGTCTGGTTCGTCTCGCGCTACCAGGACGTGCGGAAAGCCCTACGTGCTCCGAAGATCTTCTCCTCCCAGGTGACCGAACCGGTTCCGCTGACGTTCCTGACCCTGTTCGATGCTCCCAACCACACCCGTTTGCGACAGGTGGTGGCGCGCGCCTTCACATCCTGGTCGGATTCATGATGTCCTACCTCGTGAAGTTCCAGAACTACCGGTTGTCGCAGGCCCTGACGGTCGTGGTCGTCGGTCATTTCGTGGGTATTGTCCTGATCCTTGTCGTCGGACGGTGAGCAGACCGAGTCCCGCAGGTCTTCGGGACTATCGGCGTCGTTGTGGCGGCAGTTGCTATACCGAACCTCGCGCCCCAGTCCGCAGCAACCGACATCGGAGAAGCGCGCGAGGGCATCCACACACCGACAGTCATCCCGGAAGACCACCGCGGACACGGCCACTCACCCGAAAGGGAGGAACCTTCGTCTCCGGTATCGTCCCGGCGGGTGTGGTGAACATCGTGTCGGGCGGCACCGAGCTCGGCCCGCACCTGTCGGCCCATTCTGGTCTGCAAAAGATCAGTTTGACCGGATCGACGGAAACCGGCAAGAAGGTCATGGCGGCGGCGGAGCGGCTGACCCGCATCACACTCGAGCTCGGCGGCAACGACCCGGCGATCGTGTTGCCAGATGTCGTTGTCGACGAGACCGCAGAAAAAGTCTCTCAGGCCGCCTTCGGCAACAACGGTCAAATCTGTCGTGCCATCAAGCGGGTATACGTGCATGCCGACATCTACGACCGATTCTGCGACGCCATGGGCGCATACGCCGCGGCGGCGGTCGTCGGTAACGGTCTTGAACCGGGTACCCAGTTCGGCCCGGTGCAGAACAAGGACCAGTTCGATCGAGTCAAAGAACTTCTCGCGGAAGCAGAGTCCGTCGGAAGGGTCATGCCCGGAGGGGGAGTTGTCGACGCGCCAGGATTTTTCGTGCGTCCGACTGTCGTCCGGGACATCGACGAAACGTCGAGGCTAGTGGTCGAGGAACAATTCGGACCCCTTGTACCGGTGATGTCCTTCACCGACATCGACGATGTCGTGGACCGCGCGAACGACAGCGTCTTCGGTTTGGTCGCCTCGGTCTGGTCGACCGACATTGACGCGGCCACCGCGATAGCTCATCGAATCTCGGCGTGGAACCGTGTGGGTGAACAAGCACAGCGACCGGACACCGGACGTACCGATCGCCGGTGCCAAGCAGTCAGGCGTAGGTACCGAACGTGGGGTTCTCGGGCTGCACGAATATACCCAGATCAAGGTGATCAACGTCGCGCACCAGTAGCCATCCGAACATCAGCTCGTCCGGCTTGCGGGACTCAGATTCCGCAAGCCGGACGGACTCGACCCGTAGCGGCGGCTGGACGAGTTCGTCCACGGGTGCCGTCGGAACCGTGTGCTGTTGGACCAAATTTAAGAGTTCGCCGCGGGATCAGCTCCCCCACGATCCGAACGATTCCCTCACCCTCGTCGCGGTCCGTACGCCGCCTACAGCCTCTGACAAGAACCGGTCCCGGACTTCGAGGCGTGCGACGTCGGATCTATCGTTTTGATCGAGTTTCGCGCATCGGTGCTACTCCGGAGATACCCCACGAGTGGAGCACGCTGCGGTGATCATTGTCGCCAGGAGTGCACGGGGGTGTGACGGCGGCCGCGGGCGTTCGCGAAAACCGCGGTGCCGGAGCGGGCTGGCGGATTCCGGCGACGTCCACATATGTTCCGCGCTCGCGTAGGTGAGCGTCGTCAAGGGACTCCGTGAGCGAGAGGACGGGCTCGACGCAGGCATCGGTGTCCCGGAACGTGGCTGCCCATTCGTCTCGGGTGCGAGTCCGGAAACGTGCGGCGATACGCTCACGCAGCAGTGGCCACTCTGATCTGTCCCGCCGGGAGGGCAGTTCCTCATCCGGAGCGAGAATGCCGACGAAAGTGTCGTAGAACTGGGATTCTATCGCGCCGACGGCCATGTGCTTGCCGTCGGCGGTCTCGTAGACGGAGTAGAACGGGGTACCGCCGTCCATCAGGTTAGATTGTCGTCGGTCCGTCCACCGCCCCGCAGCGAGCATTCCATACAGCAGTGTTCCCATGTGGGCGGCGCCGTCGACGATCGCGCCGTCGACGACCTGTCCCCGGCCGCTGCGCCGGGCCTCGTGCACGGCCGCGAGAATGCCGATCACGAGATACAGTGCACCACCGCCGAAGTCGCCGACTAACGCGAGAGGGATCTGCGGTTGTTCTTCGTTGCCGATGGCGTGGAGGAGCCCCGTCCTGGCCAGATATCCGACATCGTGGCCGGCGGTCATCGCTTTCGGGCCTTCCTGACCCCAGCCGGTCATCCGGGCATAGACGATCCGCGGATTGACGGCGTGTAGATCGTCGGGACCGATACCGAGCCGCTCGGCCACTCCCGGACGTGACGATTCGATCACCACGTCCGCGTGGCCCGCCAGTTCGTTTAGAGCGGCACGGTCGACGTCCGCCTTGAGATCGAGACAGATCGACCGTTTCCCACGGTGGAGAATCTGCGACCCGTCCCGCGGCAGGCGGCCGCGATCTTCTGGCCGGTCGATGCGGACGACGTCGGCGCCGAGGTCTGCGAGAGTCATCGCTGCGAACGGCCCTGGTCCAATGCCCCCGACCTCGAGGACTCGGAGGCCGGCGAGGGGACCGGGCGGCGTGGGTGCGAGGGACGGGGGAATCATGGGAGTCTGCCGATCTGTTTCCTGTTTCGCGGGACTGCTAGTGGGTGTTATCAATCAGGTCGGTAGCCCCGCGTTCGAGCCACATGGCCTCCACTTGTCGACGGACCACCTTGCCGGATGCGCTGGTGGGGAGGAGGTCATTGCGCAACCACCAGCGGGTCGGGATTTGGAAGCGGCCGATAGTCTTGGCTGCGTGTGCGCGCAAGTCGTCGATGCTGATCGGCATGCCCCGCCGGATGGTCACGGCGGCGGCGACCTGCTCGCCGAGTTCCTCATGCGGGAGAGCAACCACGATTGCTTCGGCGACAGCTGGATGTGTGGTCAGGGCTGCGGCCACGTGGGCGCATGAAATGTTCTCCCCGCCGCGGATGATGATGTCCTTCGACCGGCCGCTCAGGTAGAGGTAGCCGTCGGCGTCGACGCGACCGAGATCACCGGTGTGTAGCCACCCCTCGGCGTCGGTGAGGGATTCCAGGTCGGGGTCGACATACCCACTCATCAGGCCGGGGCAGTTGACCAAAATCTCGCCGTTACCGTCGGAGTCCGGATTCTCGATCGTCACCTCGATCGGCGGCAGCAGCTTACCGACGCAGTCCGGTCTCTCGGAGATCTCCAGTGAGGTACCCATCGCGAGTAGGCCACCGGCCTCGGTCAGCCCGTACAGTGATCCGGCACCTCCACCCTTGAGGTTGGGGAACCGTTCCTGAACTGTGCGCCGGAATGCCGGGGTCGACGCGGACCCGCCCAGGGGAACCGAACGGATACTCGACGTATCTGCGGAGGCAAAGTTCTCGTGTTCCATGACACGGGTGACCATGGCGGGCACGGCACCCCAGGTTGTCACCTGCTCTTGTTCGATAAGGCGGAGGACCTCCGCTGGATTGAACCGGCCGTCCTGGTACACCAAACGAGCCCCGGTGAGGAGTGCGGCGGTCATGACCTGCACTCCGGCGAGGTGGAACAGCGGCACGGTCACCAGGTTGACGCTGGCGGCGCCGTCGCGGTCGAGTTCGCCGGGCAGTCGGTTGGTGGCGAGAAGAAGGTTGTGGATGTTGCCGACGACCGACCGCTGGGACAGCAGCACGCCCTTGGCCGCTCCGGTGCTGCCGGAGGTGAACAAGACCAGTGCGGGGTCGTCCTCGGCTACGTCGGGGAGCGGCAGATCGGGTGCGGAGTCACCGTGCAGCAGGGGTTCGAGATCCTCGACGCTGATCCGGGCGATGCCAGCCGGAACTCGGTCTTGGGTGTCCTCGTCGTGGATGATCAGAACTGGGCGGACGGTGTCGAGGGCGTCGGCAAGTTCGGCGCCGCTCCACCATGCGTTGCACAGATCCACCACGGCGCCGAGGCAGTGCGCGGCCCAGAACGCCATCGTGCATTCGGCGTGGTTGCGGGCGAACAGCGCGACGTGATCGCCCGCGTGCACCCCCATACTTCGGAAGTGTTCGGCGATCCGCGCCACCGCTCGTTCGTGGTCGACGAAGCTCAGCCGGCGTTCACCTTGCACGACGTGGATCCGATCGCCCCAGTGTCGGGCATCGAGAAGGAGCTGTGCGACGGCGGTGCGTCGGTTGCGGTAGACCCGGCAGGCACGGCCCTGCACGATCGTGTCCATTGTTTCGCGGCTCCACCAAAAGCCGCCCGTAGCCGGGTCCGTGTGCTCATCGACTGTGGTCGTGGAGGGGTTCATAGTTGGGGGTCCGTTTCTTGCTGTCGCTCGTGTCGGATCGGAGGAGGGGCGGGTCATGCGCGAGGTGTGAGCAGGGTATCGGGAGCCGGATCAGCGAATCGGGGGGTGCGCCGCTCGGCCATGGCCGCGACGCCTTCCTTGAAGTCGGGCTGCTGCATGAACTGCTCGATGAGAGCTTTTGAATCCTCCACTGCGGTACCGACATTCGAGTGGAGGAGCTCGGTGTAGATCTGGCGCTTGGCGCCCGTCGCGGAGGCTGGAGACACCTGGGTGGCGATATAGTCGGCAACCTCGTAGACCTTGTCGAGAAAGTGCTCGTCCCTCGGGTGCACGCCGTTCAGGAAACCCATGTGATGGAGTTCTTCGGAGCGAAGGATGCGTCCGGTGATGAGGATGTCGGCGGCATTCGCCAATCCGACGACACGGGGCAGCAGCCAAGCCAGACCGTACTCGGCGGGCAGTCCCAGTCGCGGCGTCGCGGTGGTGAACTTGGCGCCCTCCACCGCGTACCGGAGGTCGCAGTAACCGGCCAGGGCGACGGCGATACCGGCGCATGCGCCGTTGATGGCGGCGATGACTGGGACGCGCAGGCCCCACATCCATACCAGGTCGTGATCGAACTCGGGGTTCACTCCGTAGCCGGGGCGCGCGAATTCCGGCTTGTTGACGGTGTCGGCATACTTCTCGTCGGTCTCGGTGTAGAAGTCGAGTGCCTTGGTGTCGGCGCCGACGCAGAACTGGTTGCCGCCGCCGGTGAGGACCACAGCCCGAACGGTGGGATCTGCGTCGAGGGTGGCCATGGTCCAGCGGAGTTCTGCATTCATGCGGGACGTCCAGGAGTTGCCGCGGCCGGGGCGGTCGAGCCACACCGTGGCGACACCGTTCTCGCGGATTTCGTAGCGGGTGACCTTCAGATCCATGGTGATTCCCTCTCGTGGTGTCAATGATCGATCCCGGGCCCGGCATGGTGAAGGCGTGCCAGGTCCGCCCACGTCGCGAGGACGCCGGCCAGGTCGGGAGCGATCAGACGTGTTTTATTCTTCGGCGTCGGCGAGCCACATACGGTGGACCCGACGGGTGTTCTGTACGAGCTCGGCCACGGCGGCGTCCGCGTCGCGGCATCGGATGTGTTCGAGCAGGGCACGCGGGCTGCGCAGGGGATCGCCGGTCGGAATCTCGCCCCCGAAGCGCAGGGTGAACTCGGTGAGCAGATCCATCAGCGAGCGCATCATCGTCGCGATGATCGGGTTCTGCGTGGCTTCGCCGATGAGGCAATGGAATTCGATGATCGCCTTGCTCTTGCCGTTCCAGTCTTGCCGGGCGGCGAGATCGGCGGCCTTGTGGAGCAGATCCTCCATGCGCGCGAGGTCGTCATCGGTGCGTCGTGCGCAGGCCGTCGTGACCGCAACGGTCTCGATTTCCTCACGGGCTTCGGTCAGATCCGACAGCGAGTATCGCGTGAGGAGGAGATTGTCGGACAACGCCCTCGAGATGCTGATGGGATCAGTAGGGGTGATGAATGCTCCGCCGGTAGCTCCCTTCTTGATGGTCACGACGCCCGTGACCTCGAGCATCCGAATGGCTTCGCGCACGGTATTGCGGCTGACCCCGAATTGGGCGGCGAGCATGCGCCCGGAGGGCAGGCGGCTTCCTGGGGGAAGCTTGCCTTGCCTCACCTGAGTCCGCACCTGGTCGATGATCTCGTCGAAGGCACGGCGGGGGCGAGCTGGGCGGAACTGGATATCGGCGGTCTCGGGCATGGGGTCAATCCTTCCCGGGACCGGCACGGCGGCCACGCTCAGGTGTCGCGTCCAGTTCGTACATCTCAATTCCCCTTCATTTTTATTGGGTGACCCATTGAAGCCTGGATAGCGCCCGGAAGTCAAGGCCTGGTCAGGCCTTGACTTCTTGCGACTATTGCCCCTGAATGGGATTAATGGGTTATCCATTGATGGGCCGCGACTTCACTCGCCCCGGTTCCGCTTCGCACGTTGAAGGACTCTCATGCCACACGATGACAATCACTTCCCATTCGATGACCGTCCGGCCTTGTCGGGTATTCGTGTCGTCGACCTGTCGCAGGTCGGCGCCGGCCCGTACGCAGCGTCGTTACTCGGCGACCTAGGCGCGGACGTCATCAAGATCGAGCCCCCGACCGGGGAGAGCTTCCGCTACATCGACAACCTGTTCGGCGTCGGCGACAGCGCCTACTTCTACGGAGTCAACCGCAGCAAACGGTCACTGACCCTCGACCTACACCAGCCCGACGGGATGGACGTGCTGCGGCGTCTGGTCGCCGACGCAGACGTCATGATCGTCGGATTCCGGCCGGACGCCGTCACCCGCCTCGGCATCGACTACGACTCGATGAGCGCGATCAACGATCAGCTGGTGTATTGCCAGCTGACCGCGTTCGGCGAGGACGGGCCCCGCGCTCACCAACCCGGCATGGACCTGCTGGGACAGGCCATCGGCGGGATCATGGGCCTGACCGGTGAGACCGACGGCCCACCGATCAAGGCAGGTGTCCCGATGGCCGACTTCGTCGGCTCCTTCCTGCTCGGATTCTCAATCGTCTCCGCGCTGCGCGCCCGCGATCTCAACGGTCACGGCCAGAAGGTCAGCGTGAATTTGCTGGACGGCCAGATCGCGATGCTCGCAAACATCCTGACGCATTACGACCGCACGAAGATTCCTGTGCGACCGCAAGGGGGAGGGCATCCGCAGATCGCTCCGTACCAGCCCTACAAGGGCGGCGACGGCAAGGACTTCATCGTTGCGTGCCTCAACGACCGGTTCTGGCTGCGGTTGACCAAGGTCATCGACCGTCCCGAACTGGCCGACGACCCACGCTTCGTCACCAACGCAGACCGCGTCACCAACCGTGCGGCGCTCAACGACATTCTCGTCCCGATCTTCGCGGAGTACACCGCCGCGAGCTGGCTCGAACGCCTCGACCAGGTCGCGGTGCCCTGCGGACCCGTCCACCGCCTCGAGGACGTCTTCACCGAACCGCAGGTGGTACACAATCATTCCATCATCGAACTCGAGCACCCCGTACACGGGCGCTACCCGGTCCCCAACACGCCGTTCCGGCTACACGGAACACCCGCCCAGCCAAGAGGACACGCACCGCTTCTCGGTGAGCACTCCGCCGAAATCCTCAGCGAGTCCGGCTTCACGCCCGACGAGATCGGCGCCCTACTGGATAAGAGCGTAATAACGACGTCCTCCGTTCCCGAGTCTGCGTAGGTGGTCCTTTCGATGACAACCACATCCGTGCACTACACCTGGCCCACCGACCTCACCGAACTGCGTGACGTCGTCGCGGCCTTCCGCGCGCGGCACGCCGACGAGACCACGGTGCGTGCCCTATTCGAAGCGAGTGCACCCCTCGACTCGCGGACCTGGCAGATCATGAGCGAACAACTCGGATTGGCCGGCCTGATCGTGCCCGAGGAACTGGGCGGCGTCGGTGCAGGCTACGAGTACCTCGCGGTCGCGATGGAGGAACTCGGCAAGTCCCTGTTACCCTCGCCGCTGCTGGCCACGACGACCCTCGCGATCGGCACGCTGATGCTGGTCGACGACAGTTCGGCCCGCGAACGGCTGCTCCCCGCCCTCGCGGCAGGGCAGATCACCGGCACGCTCGCCTACAGCGCGGAAGACGGGCACTGGGATCCGCGGCGGCCACCGCCGGTGCGGGCGACTTCAACCAGTGACGGGTGGCGACTGGACGGAACCGTTCACCACGTCCTCGACGGCGACTCAGCTGATCTCGTTCTCGTGGCCGCCGACGCCGAGAAGGGGCCGTCGTTGTTCGCCGTTGAAGGTGAGGTGCCCGGGCTTGTCCGCTCACCGATGGCCACACTCGACGCCACCCGGCGTCAGGCAAGGCTCGAATTCCGCGGCGTTTCCGTCACCCCGGTCGGGATCCTGGGAACCGCGGCCATAACAGTAGACGCCGTGCTTACGCGCGCAGCCGTCGTACTAGCCGCCGAGCAGGTCGGGGGAGCGCAGTACTGCCTCGACGCCGCCGTCGAATACGCCGGCATCCGCACCCAGTTCGGACGGGCAATCGGCTCGTATCAGGCGATCAAGCACAAGTGCGTCGACATGTATCTCGATATCGAAACAGCCCGCGCTGCAGTGTATTACGCAGCCTCTCGTCTCACCGCGGACGCGGCCGACGCAGTGTCGGCTGCATCGATCGCCAAGGCGCTTGCCTCGGAGGCGTTCACTCGCGCCGCGACCGACAACATCCAGATCCACGGCGGCATCGGATTCACTTGGGAGCACCCGGCACACCTCTATTTCCGTCGCGCCACCTCCACCCGTGCGCTCTTCGGAGATCCGCACCGGCACAACGAGTCCGTGGCCGCCTCCCTACTTGACTGACCTATCCGCAGCGGCGCCGCGACGTCGCCTACCCGATCCCAGGAGTGTGCAATGAAGGTCGACGATGAACAACTTCTCGCGTCGGACGAGGGACTCGAGCGCATGGCTCTGGCGTTTCTGGGCGATCGCCCTCGGCGCAGCAGTCGGACGGGTCCACTCGTCTGGGGTGAGGGGGACGACGCAGCGGTGGCGATCTGGGACGACCCCGATCCCGACATCGAGCGCACCGACCTCGACATCGCGCGCGAATACCGCCGCGCCCGCTTCGATGCCGGGTTGGGCTGGCTCGACGGGCCCGTCGAACACGGTGGGGCGGGGCTGAACGCCGCATCCCAACGCCGATTTGCGGCACTCGAGGCGCAGTTTGAGACACCATCACAGACATTCTTCAAGCTCGACCGCGTGCTGTCGCCGATCCTGCTCCGCTACGCGGATCCGAAGGTTGCCCAGCAGCACATCCGTGGCCTCTTCCGCGGTGACAAGATCGCGTGCGAACTGTTCAGCGAACCCGGTGCCGGATCCGACCTCGCGAGCCTCAGAACGAAGGCCGTACAGGACGGCGACACGTGGATTATCAACGGACAGAAGGTCTGGACGTCGGACGCGCATTATGCCGATATCGGGCTCGCATTGTGCCGCACCGAATCCGATGTTCCCGACCGCAAAGGCTTGACCGCGTTCCTGGTCGACATGCACGGACCGGGTGTCGAGGTGCGGCCGCTGCGACAGATCACCGGAGGCTCCTCATTCAACGAGGTGTTCCTCACCGATGTCCGCGTTCCCGATGCCCACCGGATCGCCAATGGTGGACAGGGCTGGGAGGTCGCGCAGGAGACGCTGAAGATCGAACGCACAGCAATCGGTGTGGGCCTCGGCCGGGGCGGCGCCGGTGTGGCCAACGGCGAGCGCCTGGTAGCGCTGGTTCGTGCCCTAGGACTGGAGAGCGATCCCGTCGTCCGGCAACAGTTGGCCGAGGTATACGCGGCGTTCCGGGCGGCCAAACACCTTCAGAACACTACCGTCGTCCGGCAACGAGCAAACGACACATCAACGGCGTCCCCCATGCTCGCGAAGCTGGCGTTATCGAACAACCTGCGCCTCGCGTCCCGCTTCGTCACCGATCTCCTCGGTCCGCGTCTCGCTGCGAACACCGGCGAATGGGGCACGTTCGCATGGAACCAGTTTGTCCTCGGAGAGCCGGGCATGCACATCATGGCTGGGACCGACGAAGTAGTCCACAACATGATCGGTGAACAGGTTCTCGGGCTCCCACGAGAGCCGCGACCGCAGCCGTGATACCCGCACTGGGTGATAGGCGCGGAAGCGGGAGCACCGTGATGCGGATCGGAGCCGGTAGCACCCACGAACCCTACGACCAGATAGGACCAGCGATGCCAATCGGCCACGACCATGAACTCGCCGAACTCGATCATCTGGTCGAACGCACGCGAACCCGGTCCGACACCGGCGTTCTCGTCGAGGGCATGCCCGAGGTGGGGAAGAACACGCTGGTCTCCAGTCTCACCGAACGATGGACGGGCTGAGCGTCCGCCACCGCCGCCGGCGCCGCGTGGAGACGCACCCGCGTCCGGGACGTGACCGAGCAACTCCAGAAGATGCCGGTCTCATATGTCGGCCCGGTCGACGCGGCCCGCCGGCTACTCGGCACTCGCACCCGGACGTGACGCGCCAGTCCCGTCGTCGCGCGCTTAGGAACGCGGCCTTACCGACACCATGTGACGCTCACTGCGCCCACTGCTGACGATGCGGATCCGTTCTTCTCCGACGACGCGGTCACGCTGATTCACAATGCGGCGCGGGGATATCCGAGGGCGGCGAACACCTCGCAGTGCAGGCGTTGACGGTGGCGTTCGCCGCGAAGGGCCCATCGTCGACGAGAAGTCCGCACGGGTGGCCGTCACCGAATGTGGCCACGACTGAGTCATTGATCGCGCGACGTCACAACTCCGACGATGCCGTCACCAGTCCGACGAAGGGCGCTCCCGCAAACGCGGGCAGGGCCCTTGTCATATCGGCATCGACGGTGACGCCATCATCGGCACGTTCAGCGACGGACAACACTCGCACTCCTCCTGGGGGGCTGGAGGCTCGAACGAGAAACATCAGTCTACAGTTCTATGTCGCTCCGCCGGTTATGTGTTGACTTTCGACCGCGAGTCTTTTTATAGTGACTCATCCCACTCTGCCTGGCGCGGATAGATGCAAGACACAGAGCTCACGGCCGTAGAACAGTGGGAGCAAACCAATCAGCATCTCGGAGGCATCAATGACCGCCACTACGTCACAGCTCGAGCGCGCTGCTGTGCTGAAGGCCCGCATCGATCGATTACCGCATGCAACCCTTACGCACAAGAAATGGATGGTGCTTCTGGCGGCATTCTTCTTTTTCGATACCATGGATGCCGCGATGCTTGGGTATGTGGCGCCAGCACTTCGAGCCGAATGGGGACTATCGATATCGGCGATAGGGGTATTGTCCTCCACCACCTTCCTGGGAATGATTCTCGGCTCGGTTATTGGAGGCCGTCTGGCCGATCGGCTCGGTCGACGGAACGTAATCTTGTATTCGGTAGCGGTCTATTCTGCGTTTTCTCTTGGTTGTGCGGTAGCCCCGAACGCTACGTTCCTGGGTATTTCTCGAGCCCTAACTGGGGTTGGACTTCAGGCGATGACTGGTGTTTTGCTAGTCTTCGTAAGCGAGATGTATCCTAAACACTTACGAGGGCGTTATCAGGCGCTACTCCTTGGATTCGGTTGCGTTGGTATTCCTGTAGTTGCCGGGCTCTCTAGTTTGATAATTCCCATGGGTACCGGAATGTGGCGGTGGGTTTTCGCCGTAGGCAGTCTGGGAGTAATCGGGTGCGTAGTTGGAATGCGAATACTTCCGGAGTCAGTTCGATGGCAGGTCGACAACGGAAAACATGCAGAGGCCGAAAAGCTTATTGCGACACTTGAGTCGGAGGCACGACTTCGGACCGGGGGCGAACTACCGGCACTCGTAGTATCTCAACCGGTTTCTTCTGGTCAGGTTAAAGATCTTTTCAACAAACGTTACCTAGGTAGGTTGACTGTTCTGTCAATCTGCATGGTCTGCTTTATCCTGATAAATTACGGCTTCAATGGGTGGGTTGCAACGTTGCTGGTCGAGCGAGGAATACCACAGCCTCAGGCAATGCAACTAGCATTTTTTATGTCGGTAGCAAGCGTCCTCGGCGCATTTCTTGTGTACCCGATAATTGATCGCTTCGAACGCCGTACCGTAGGTGCGGTCAGTATGTTCATGGTGGCTCTATTCCTTTTGGCGTTTGCCTTTGCCTCCAGCCCAGCATTCATAGTGATATTCGGCTTCCTGCTTACAGCTTTCCTCTTTGCCGCGCTGTCGGTTCTTTATACATACGCTCCGGAAATTTTTC
Organism: Rhodococcus sp. LB1; assembly: GCF_001583455.1. Classification (NCBI taxonomy): domain Bacteria; kingdom Bacillati; phylum Actinomycetota; class Actinomycetes; order Mycobacteriales; family Nocardiaceae; genus Rhodococcus; species Rhodococcus sp. LB1. The sequence continues at coordinate 62,155 of NZ_LTCZ01000416.1, forward strand.
CTACGAATCTACGTGGCCTGGGTGCGGGAATTGGAAATGGGATGGGCCGCGTCGCCGGCCTTCTAGGCGGGCTCATCGTCGCAGCTATTTACAATGGACTAGGATTTACTGCAGTTTTTCTATACTTGGCGGGGTGTGCTGCGATATTCGCGATTGCACTGGGAATTTTTGGCCTCAAGACATCAAAAAGAAGTCTCGAAGAGGTCTGAGAGTGTTCCCGTTTATAAGTTTGAGAATGGAGTCCTGTGTCCACTAGGAGAAACCCTCTATATATCGACGGCCAATGGACTACTTCCAAATCGGAGGATATATTCGATGTCCGCGAAGCGGCAACAGAAGAGATCATAGGTCAGGTGACGTTGGCCAATGATGAAGATGTCGACCGGGCTGTAACGTCGGCACGGCAGGCTCAAAATAATGGGCCATGGAGTTACTACTCCAATAAAGTTCGAGCTCAACACATTCGCCGTTTTGCCGACGAACTTGAGGCGCGCAGCAACGTCACCGCTTCCTTGGTCAGCCAGGAAAATGGAATGCCGATTTCGTTGTCACGCGTATCGAATGGATCTGCCCCCGCCGAGATTCTACGTATGTACAGCGACATGATCGAGAACGTCGCGATAGAAGATGTTCGCCCCAGTTCAAATGGTTCTACCATCGTGCGACGCGAACCAATAGGCGTGGTGGGGGCTATAACCCCATGGAATTCTCCCCAGATGATCGCAATGATGAAGATTGCACCTGCGTTAGCAATGGGTTGCACCATCGTACTCAAGCCTTCACCGGAGACATCACTAGACGCGTTCGCCCTAGGTGAGGCGGCGAGCGCTGCCGGTTTGCCGAGCGGAGTATTGAACATCGTCCCAGGTGACCATAGAACAGGCTCAATCCTGGTTTCAAATCCTGAGGTCGACAAAATTTCCTTCACAGGCTCCACGACGGCGGGACGCATAATAGGGGCTGAGTGCGGAAGGCTAATTCGAGCATGCACACTCGAGCTAGGCGGAAAGTCCGCCTCCTTGGTCCTCGAGGACGCCGATTTGGAAGTTTTCGTTGCAGGACTTGCGGCTTCTAGTTTCAGAAATAACGGGCAAGTCTGTGTGCTCCAATCCCGAATCCTGGCGCCTCGACACAGGTACCAAGAGGTGGTCGACGCAGTTGCGGAGTACGCCAGAACGCTTTCCGTAGGAAATCCGTTGGACCCGGATGTGACCTGCGGACCGCTGGTCAGCGAGGTTCAGCGATCTCGGGTCTTGACACATATCGAAAATGCACGGTCCGACGGCGCCACCTTAGTTACAGGCGGAGGTCGGCCATCCGGCCACAAATACGGTTGGTTCGTCGAACCAACCGTCTTCGCTGATGTCACCAACGATCACGCGATAGCGAGAGAAGAAGTATTCGGTCCCGTCGTTGCTATAATTCCGTACGATGACGAAGAAGAGGCCATTAAAATAGCAAACGATAGCAGTTACGGACTCGCAGGTTCGGTGTGGACCTCCGACGAAGATCGTGGACTTGAAGTCTGCCGGCGAATACGGACCGGATCAATAGGGATAAATTACTACGCTCTGGACACCGGCGCTCCATTTGGCGGTATGAAGGAAAGCGGTCTTGGTCGAGAACTCGGCCCCGAGTCGCTGGAATCATACACCGAATACAAATCTATTTACGCAAGCCCTCGCTATTTGACAACAACCTAGAACGTGAGCTCAGCGCCCTTCCTTGGAAGGCTTTACGATGCGTATTTAAGCAGCAGTGGCCCGGAAAATCAGGGGATCCTCTGTCTTTGTGGCGTGCCCCCTGTGAACGGGGCCGCTTTGTCTTAAGTGTCTTGTTGCCCGTGACCTGGGCGGATAGGACGATGAAGGACATGGCTGGACGTAAGATGCACTCTGCGGAGGGCATCGTGCGCAAACTGCGCCGGGCCGACGAGCTGACCGCTGCGCGTCGCCGCTGCCAACGACACCGAGTACGGCCTCGCCGGCAGCGTCTGGACGCGGGACGTCGCCGCGCTCACTCGATCGCTCATCGGCTGCGGGCGGGCCGGATCGGCATCAACGTCCACCGGGCCGGCGGGGTGCAGATGCCGGTCGGCGGTTACAAGCAGTCCGGCTGGGGCCGCGAAAATGGAGCCGAAGCCCTCGACGAATACCTCGAGACGAGATCCGTGGTCACCCGGATCTCCGACTGACCAAGTACACCCCACTGACACAGGGAAACCCGGTGTCCCCGAACACATGAGGAGAAACATGAGAACCCGCGGTGCAGTCATCCGGCAGATCCCCGGCGAACTGGAGGTGATCGACCTCGAGGTGGAGGATCCCCGCGAGGACGAGGTGCAGGTCAAGCTCGTCGCGAGCGGCATGTGCCACTCCGACGACCACCACGTCACCGGGGATATCCCGGTCGGGATGTACCCGTTCGCCCTCGGCCACGAGGGTGCCGGCATCGTCACGAAGGCGTCCCCCAACTACAAGGGCATCGAGGTCGGCGACCACGTCGTCTTCTCCGCGATTCCGTCCTGCGGCCACTGCCGCTGGTGTTCGAGCAATCTGCAGAGTCTATGCAATCTCGCCGCCGGCATCCTCGCCGGACCGCGCTGGACGGACGGCACGTTCCGGGTGCACACCACCGACGGGACGCCGGTCGGTCAGATGTGCGGGATCTCGACCTTCCTCGAGACCACCACGGTCTCGATCAACTCGGTCGTCAAGATCGACAAGGACAT
>NZ_LTCZ01000417.1:0-80614 GCF_001583455.1 Rhodococcus sp. LB1
TCGCCGAACGCGGCTGGTGACGTAGGTAATCCCGCTCTTCCGACACCACTGTGGGCCGGTTCTGCTGTCGTGCAGCGGAACCGGCCCACAGTTGTCGTTCAGCCCAGCAGTTCGGGAAGCTTCGCCGCGCTCTCCAGGATGTGCGTGTGGGGCTCCGGGCGCAGCGTCGCCGCGTCGTGCGCGCCGGTCAGGACACCCACCACGTACCGCGCCCCGGCGTTCGTCCCCGCCCGGAGATCGTTCGGGGTGTCACCACCCACCAGCACTTCGTCGACGCTCTGCACTCCGGCGAGTTCCATGGCGCGGAAGATGAGATAGGGCGACGGCCTGCTCATCCGCACCTGGTCGCTCGTGATCACACCGTCGATGTCCCGCCCGATCTCCCACCCGACCTGATCCAGCAGCGGTTCCGCGATCTGGCGTGAATAGCCGGTCTGGAGAACGATTTTGATGCCGCGCTGCCGCAGCACACCGAAGGCGTCGTGAACCCCGGGCAGTGCGGTGGGCGGCGTCTTCCGGTACGCAGCCAGAAGCATTGCGGTGAAATCGGATTCGACGGCGTCCAGAACATTCTTCTCGGCCGGCACGCCGCTCTCCCGCAGCAGTCCCTCGATGGCCTGCCGCTTGCCCGTGCCCTTCCACCGGTCGAACCGATCGTCCGGAATCGGCTCGCCGAGGTGCTTCTCGACGGTGTCGCGCAACGCGACGTACACGGCGCCGCCTTCGTCGACGCTCGTTCCGGCAATGTCCAAGGTGACCAGGGAAACCCCGTGTTCGGTCATGGATGTGACTCCTCACTGTTGAGCCACTGGCAGGTGATGCTGTCAGTGGGCGATCATCGACAGCACGTCGGCAATGACGTCGCTGTTGGTACCGCACGACAGATCGAGCGTCCGGCAGCGGTCGTAGTACGGGCTCAGATCCAGCCCGACTCCCAGTCCGTACACCTCGACGGCCCGCTCGTCCTCGTGTCGCTCGACCACGTCCTGCAGGTGGTGGTCCAGGTAGAACTCGTCGTTGGCCAGCGCGGTGGCGCCGTCCAGGGGGCTTCCGTCCGAGATCACGAACAGGAGCCTCCGGCCCTGGGTGCCCCGCATCCGGGAGCACGCCCAGTCGACGGCCTCACCGTCGACGCCCTCTTTGAACAGGTCGTTCTTCAGCAGTCCCGCGATCGCGGGACGGGCTCGGCGCCAGGTAGTCTCGGCGTCCTTGAACACCAGCTGCCGGACCTCGTTGAGGCGTCCCGGGTTGCGCGGACGGCCGGACCGGAGCCAGTCTCGGCGGGCTCGTCCCCCGTTCCAAGCGGCGGTCGTGAAACCCAGGATCTCGCACCGGGCGTCGGCCAGTTCGAGTGCCCGGGCGAACACGTCGACCAGGACCGCAACCGGTTCGCCGAACTCCTTCATCGAACCGGAGCAGTCGATGAGGAAGGTCACGGTCGTGTCGGTCTGCGGCTCGGTGCGTTCGGCCCGGAAGAGTCTGCGCTCGGTGGGCGAGGTGACGAGCTGGGCGAGCCGGCGACCGTCGAGGTATCCCTCTTCCCGGCCGCCTTCCCATCCGTCGGGGACCGGTTTCGAGAGCAGGGCCTTCAGCTGCCGTCCGAGTTTCCGGACGTTGAGGTGCTGCAGGTCGATGCCGAGATCGAGCCGTCGGCGGTACTCCTGGAGCAGCTCGGGCCGGACGAGGGACGCGATCTGTCGTGTCTCGTCGTAGGCGCGGGTGAACACGCGGTATCCGTCTCCGCCCTCCCCCAGCGCGCGACTGCGCCCCGACACCGCGGTCTGGAAGGCCTCGTCGTCGTCGGGTTCGAAGTCGAACAGGAGGGAGAACGCCGCCCGGCCGTCGCTCCGGTCGTCGGCCGAGACGTCCGTGTCGGTGGGTGACTCCAGGTGACGGCCGATCAGCTCCGCGACTGCCTGTGCGTGGACCCCGAAGTCGTTCTGCGAAAAACGGGTTCGACGCAGCCACGGGAGGTGGCCGCCGAGAACGGAGGCGAGAGCGAACCGGGTCGATTCGATCAGGTCCTCGGTGGCCTCGGGTATCGGCTCGGCGGTGATCCGGGCCCGGCACATCTGCGTCACCGTGAACAGCAGCATCCCGTGCACGGTCTCGGTCAGCCCGGACGCCACGTAGTCCTGTGACCACTGCGTGAAGCGGTGCGAGAGGTTGGCGCGCACGCCACCCCATGCGTCGGCGGCCAGCGACTCGACGCGGAACTGTTCCAGGATCTCGAAGATCAGCCGATCCGCGGTGCCGTCCGGGCACAGGCTGCGATGCAGGACGGGGTCGGTGTGGAGGAGACGCGACGCCATGCCGTCCGCCGCGCCGCGGAAGGACGCGAAGTCGGCACCGTCGAACGACGGGTGCAGGTGCGGGGCGGGCATCGGCACGCGCCGATGTCCGCGGTGGAGTTCCGGTCCGCGAAAGTGCAACTCACTCTGCCCCGCGAGAGCACGGATCGTGCCGGCACAGAGTTCGTGAACCTCCTGCTGACGGCGGACCGACGCGGGGCGCACGGGCAGTTCTGTCATCATTGCCTGCTCAGGCCGTGCTCGTCGCGAGCATCGCCGACCGCTCCAGTTCCGAGTCGAAGCATCGCTGGAAGTACTCGGCGACGACGGGCCGCTCGGCCTCGTCGCACTTGTTGACGAACGACAGCCGGAATGCGAGTGCCGGGTCGTGGAAGATCTCGATGTTCTCGGCCCAGGTGATCACCGTGCGCGGCGACATCAGCGTCGACAGGTCGCCGACTCGAAACCCACTCCGGGTCAGGTCGGCCACGGCCACCATCGACCCGATCAGCTCCCGGCTCAGTGACGGCACCCGCGCGGCCACGATCTCGATTTCCTGTTCCGCGGGGAGGTGATCGAGCGTCGCGACGATGTTCCAGCGATCGATCTGCGCGTGATTGAGCCGCTGCACGCCGTGATACAACCCGTTGAGATTGCCCAGGCCGACGGTGTTGGCCGTGGCGAACAACCGGAAGGCCGGATGCGGAGTCAGGACCCTGTTCTGGTCGAGCAGGGTGAGTTTCCCGTCACGTTCGAGGAGACGCTGGATCACGAACATGACATCGGGGCGGCCGGCGTCGTATTCGTCGAGGATGAGGGCGACGGGTCGCTGCAATGCCCAGGGCAGGATGCCTTCCTGGAATTCGGTGACCTGCTTGCCGTCTCGCAGGACCACCGCGTCCCGGCCTATCAGGTCCAGCCGGCTGAGATGCCCGTCGAGGTTGACCCGCACACACGGCCAGTTGAGCCGCGCCGCGACCTGCTCGATGTGCGTGGACTTGCCGGTGCCGTGCAGACCCTGCACCATCACCCGGCGGTTGCGGTCGAACCCGGCGAGCAGGGCCGTCGTCACCGCGTGATCGAACCGGTACGCGGGGTCGATGTCGGGGACGTGGTCGACGGGTTCGCGGAAGGCGCGCACCGTCAGGTCGGTGTCGATTCCGAACAGCTCGCGTGCGGACAGCACGTGGCTGGGTGCCGCAGTGGTCATTTCGGGCATACGCCCTCCTTCAGTTCAGGTCTGGCGAACCGTCGTCCGTGACCTCGTTCTCGATCTCACCGATGGCGTCGGCCGCCCGCCGCAACGCGGGCAGAAGCTTGAGCGCCTTGTCGGGGGTGAGTCGCATGACCGGGGCCTGGACTGCGATGCAGAGGTTGGAATTGCCTGTGGCACAGGGGACGAGCACCGCAGCGCATACGAGGCCGGGAAGGAACTCTTCGTCGTCGATGGCGTAACCGTCACGGCGGACCTGCTTGAGTTCGGTCTCGATCAGCTCGACGTCGGTGACCGTCTTGGTGGTGTACCTCTCGAGCGGCATCCGCGCGAGAAGTCGCCGTCGCTGGGCAGGGCTCAGCTGCGACAGGATCATCTTGCCGCTGGCCGAGCAGTGTGCGGGCACCCGCGATCCCGCATGGAGTGTAAAGCGAAGGGGCTCGGAGGTTTCCACGCGGTCGAGATACACCACTTCGCTACCCGACAGGGTGGTCACGTTGCAGCTCTCGCCGAGTTCCGCGACGAGGTTTCGGAGGATGGCGTGTCGTGCGCCGTGGTGGGTGTCGTTGAGCAGCAGGTTTTCGGCGAAGCGTCGCAGGCGCACGCCGGTGCCGTAATGCCTGCCGTTGTTCTGCCGGGTGAGGAGTCCGGCGCCCTCGAGTTGCTGGAGCATGCGGTGCAGGGTCGGCTTGGCCATGCCCGTCTCTTCGACGAGCCCCTGCAACGTGAACAGCTGGTCCTTGGACGCGATCATCTCGAGCAGTGCGAACAGGCGGAGCGTCGGTGTGTCTCCGGGTAGCTCCGTAGTCGGGTGTCCGTTCGACTCGTCGATCCGGTGAATCTCACCCACGGTTCCTCCTTGGCCGAAACGGCGACGCATTCGCATCGTGTATCGAAAAATCATACATCTCGTTCCAGTTTTAGGAACATTCATTGACGAAGTGTGTGACGTGGCCTACTGTCGTTGCAGATCACAAAATCACGAACGAAACGTTCCGATTTTTGACATTCTCTGCCGGTTCCGGCGCGCCCCTGAAGGAGGATCACACATGAGCAAGAAGAAGAACGGTGCCGATCGCACCGCTGTCTCCGGTGTACAGAAGATGACACCGTCGGAGGCGTTCGTCGAGACGATGGTCGCCAACGGCGTCACCGACATGTTCGGCATCATGGGATCCGCCTTCATGGATGCGATGGACATCTTCGCTCCCGCCGGGATTCGACTCGTCCCGGTCGTGCACGAGCAGGGCGCGGGGCACATGGCCGACGGGTATGCCCGGGTCAGCGGGCGGCACGGCATGGTGATCGGGCAGAACGGTCCGGGTATCAGCAACTGCGTCACCGCGATTGCCGCAGCGTTCTGGGCGCACAGCCCCGTCGTCATCGTCACTCCCGAGGCCGGCACCATGGGAACGGGCCTGGGCGGCTTCCAGGAAGCCAACCAGTTGCCGATGTTCCAGGAGTTCACCAAGTACCAGGGGCACGTCAACAACCCGAAGCGCATGGCCGAGTTCACCGGCCGCTGCTTCGACCGCGCGATGTCCGAGATGGGCCCGACGCAGCTGAACATTCCGCGCGACTACTTCTACGGTGAGATCGAGACGGAGATCCCGCAGCCCACCCGCCTCGACCGCGGTCCCGGTGGCGAGACGAGCCTGAACGAGGCGGCGGAACTGCTGGCGCAGGCCGAGTTCCCGGTCATCGTGTCCGGCGGCGGCGTGGTGATGGCCGACGGTGTCGAGGAGTGCAAGGCACTCGCCGAGCGTCTCGGCGCCCCCGTCGTCAACAGCTACCTGCACAACGACTCGTTCCCCGCCAGCCACCCGCTGTGGACCGGACCGCTCGGCTACCAGGGTTCCAAGGCCGCGATGAAGCTGATCAGCCAGGCGGACGTGGTGCTCGCCCTCGGTACTCGCCTCGGCCCCTTCGGGACGCTCCCGCAGCACGGCATGGACTACTGGCCGAAGAATGCCAAGATCATCCAGATCGACGCCGACCACAAGATGCTCGGCCTGGTCAAGAAGATCTCCGTCGGAATCTGCGGTGACGCGAAGGCCGCTGCCGTCGCGCTCACCGAGCGGCTCGAGGGCAAGGCCCTCGTCTGCGATGGCAACCGCGCGGCACGCGGCGAGAAGATCGACGCCGAGAAGGCCGCGTGGGAGAAGGAACTCGACGAATGGACGCACGAGCGCGATGCGTTCAGCCTCGACATGATCGCCGAACAGGAAGGCGAGGACGGCAACTGGCTGCACCCGCGTCAGGTGCTGCGCGAGCTGGAGAAGGCGATGCCGGAAGACGTGATGGTGTCCACGGACATCGGCAACATCAACTCCGTCGCCAACAGCTACCTGCGCTTCGAGAAGCCGCGCAGCTTCCTTGCCCCGATGAGCTTCGGTAACTGCGGTTACGCCCTGCCGACCGTCATCGGCGCGAAGGCGGCGGCACCGGAACGGCCCGCCATCGCCTACGCAGGCGATGGCGCCTGGGGCATGAGCCTGGGCGAGATCATGACGGCTGTCCGGCACGACATCCCGGTCACCGCCGTCGTCTTCCACAACCGGCAGTGGGGTGCGGAGAAGAAGAACCAGGTCGACTTCTACAACCGCCGCTTCGTCGCCGGTGAGCTCGAGAGCGAGTCCTTCGCCGGTATCGCACAGGCGATGGGCGCCGAGGGCATCGTCGTGGACAAGCTCGAGGAGGTCGGTCCCGCACTGCAGCGCGCGGTCGCCGCACAGATGAACGAGGGCAAGACGACGGTCATCGAGATCATGTGCACCCGCGAACTCGGCGACCCCTTCCGCCGCGACGCGCTGTCGAAGCCGGTTCGCCTGCTCGACAAGTACAAGGACTACGTGTAGTCCGCTCCCTGCGAGCACGTGGCCCCCGGCGCAGACGCCGGGGGCCACGACCCGTGCGTTCCTGGTACCGACGATTCGACGGGGTCTGGACCTGTCGGTTCGCCGCCACGACCCCCACACTTCTGACGGAGACAACGGCGAACGAAAGCGGTGCAACAGGGTATGGCGGCAACGGTGTGGGATCTGTCGTTGCCTGCCCTCCTCTTCGCGCTCGGCGTGGTGGTGGCCGGCGGTGTCGTCCGCGGTTTCGGTGGGTTCGGTGGCGCGATGGTGTGGGTCGCGGGACTCGTCGTCCTCCTCCCGCCGACGTCGGTGATCCCGACCGTGTTCGTTCTCGAGGTCGTCGCGAGCGCGGCGATGCTGCCCCAGGTGTGGCGGCAGGTGCACTGGAAGTCGTTGCGCTGGTTGTTCGCCGGCACCCTGATCGGTATGCCGCTGGGGATGTGGGCGCTCACACAGCTGTCCGGTGACCTGGTGCGCGTGCTGCTGGGAGTCGCGATCATCGGCTCCGCCGTCGCCATGGCCGCCGTCCCCGACCGGCAGTCGCTACCCGGCCCCGGGGTGACCACCGTGACGGGAGTGGCATCCGGTCTCCTCAACGGCGGCTTCGCCCTCGGTGGCCCGCCCGCCGTCCTGATGTACTTCTCCGCGTCCACCCACGTGGCGGCCGGGCGCGCCTCGCTCGTGGTGTTCTTCCTCGTCATCGACGCGTTCGGCGCCGCGGGGTCGGCTGCCGGTGGTCTCCTCACCGTGCCCGTCCTCGCACAGATCGCCCTGTTCACACCGCTCTGCATGTTCGGCGCCGCCGCGGGGAAATGGCTGTTCGACCGCACCACCGCCCAGCAGGTCCGTCAACGGGTGCTGTGGCTACTCGGCCTCCTCGGCGCCGCCGTCCTCGTGCAGGTGGCGTTGCGGTAGCCCGAGGCCCCGCTCTCGATAGACCGAGGCGGGGCCACAGCAGCTTTGGTGTCAGGTCGGGGATACTTGCGACATGGCGGCGTTGTCAGGGTATGAACTGCCGTCCTGGTCCTCCGTGTAGATGTCCCGGCCGCGGATTGCGAGCGTGCACAGCGTGCTGACCGCGCCCACCGCAACGATGTATCCCATGATCAGTGAGAGTCCTCCGCTCGCCGAGCCGAGGAGGGATGCGAGCACGAGCGGCGTCAGACCGGATGCGACGATTCCCGACAGCTGGTAGACGACGGAGATTCCGCTGTAGCGGACTCGGGTGGGGAAGAGTTCCGCGAACAGCGAGGACTCGGGGGCGTAGACGATCGGATAGAGGACGCCGAGGACCAGCACGATCGTGATGACGATGACAGCGGTGTCTCCGGTGCCGATGAGCACGAAAGCGGGATAGGCTGCAGCCGTGAGAATCACGCTGCCCGCCGCGAACACGTGTCTGCGGTCGTACCGGTCGGCGACCTTTCCGAAGACGGGAATGAAGACGATCATGGTCGCGGCCGCCGCCATCACTGCCAGAAGCAGGGTTTGACGGCTGAGGTGCAGCGTGCCGGTGCCGTAGGCGATCGCAAATACCGCCCACGTATTGAAGGCCACACCCTCGGCCCATCGACTGCCCATTCCCAGCACCATGTTTCGCCGTGACTGCGGGCTCTTGATCAGTTCCAGGGCAGGCACGGTGGCCTTCTCCTCCACCGTCTCGAGCTTGCGGAAGGCCGGGGTCTCCATGACCTTGAGGCGGATGAACAGGCCGACCGCCACCAGGATCGCGCTGAGCATGAAGGCGATCCGCCAACCCCAGTCCAGGAAGGCGGCCTCGGACAGGGTCGAGTTGAGTGCCGCGAAGACACCCGTGCCCAACATCAGGCCGATTGCGAGACCGATCTGCGGCAGGCTTCCGTAGAACCCGCGCTTGCCGCGGGGTGCGTATTCGACGGCCATCAGGACTGCCCCACCCCATTCGCCGCCGATTGCGACTCCTTGTGCGAGCCGGAGCACCACCAGCAGAATCGGCGCGGCGATTCCGATCGTCGCGTACGTGGGGACCAGTCCGATCAGGCAGGTCGCCACACCCATGATCATCATGGTCGCGACCAGGGTCTTCTTCCGGCCGATGCGGTCGCCGATGTGACCGAAGATCAGACCGCCGAACGGCCGGGCCATGAATCCGATCGCGAACGTGGCGAACGCGAGCAATGTGCCGACGATCGGATCCGAACTCGGGAAGAACAGCTTGTCGAACACCAGGCCGGCGGCGATGCCGTAGAGGAAGAAGTCGTACCACTCCACAGTCGTTCCGACGATGCTCGAGGCTACGACGGTACGGATCTCGGACTTCGACGGTCCCTGGTCGGTGTCTCGCGGAGAAGTCACAACGACTCCCGGAATATGTGGGTGAGGGCGTTCCTCGTGACCGGTCGGGGCACGACCGCCAGCTGACGCGTCTGCTTCATCGTGCCATCCACCAGCGTAGCCAGGTGCTCTTCCCCGTAGCCGAAGCTTCGCAATCCCGAGGGCATTTCGATGTCGGCCATCAGCTCGCTCAGTACGTGCGCGAGCGCGTCCGCTCCATCGGTGGCCGTGAACGTCCGGCCGGAGAGGAGCTCGGCGGCCCGCAGGTGCCTGCCGGGGTCGCTCGGGTAGGTCCATCGGAAAACTGCCGCGGCAGTGGCGGATACGGCCTGCCCGTGCGGCACCATGGGCATTCGAGGATAGCCCTCGGCCTGGTAGTTCTCGACGGCGCCGGCGACCGGGTACGCATTGGCGTGGGGCAGGTGGGTACCCGCGTTGCCGAACCCTGTTCCGGCGGAGGTCGAGGCCAGCGCCATCTGGTACCGAGCTTCCAGGTCCCGCCCGTTCATCACCGCGCGTCGCAGGTACTTCCCCACCAACGACAGGGCCTGCTCGCACCAGGTGTCACTGATGGGGTTGGAACCGCAGAAGGCGGGGCGCTTCATCGGGTCTTCGGGCGCAGGTTTGGCGTCGAACCGGACGCTGGTGTAGCTCTCGAGCGCGTGAGAGAGCACATCCATCCCGCTCGCAGCGGTGACCTGAGAGGGCAGCGTGACGGTGGTCAGGGGATCGACTATTGCGAGCGTCGGTCGCAACTTGGGATGACTGACCCCGGCCTTCAAGTGCAGGCCGAGGAAGTCGATGACGCAGATCGTCGTCGATTCCGATCCGGTGCCCGCGGTGGTCGGTATGGCAATCAGGGGTTTGAGGGGAAGCCACGGCGCCTTACCTCCCCCGATGGGCGGGGTCACGTAGTCGAGCAGTTCCCCGGGGTGAGTGGTGAGTAGGTTGACAGCCTTCGCGGTGTCGATCGCGGAACCTCCGCCGACTGCGATGTAGGAGTCCCACTCCCGTTCACGGGCGAAAGAGACGGCCTCCTCGATGCTCTGATCTGTGGGTTCCACTGCGACGCCGTCGAATACGTCCGACTTGATTCCTGCGGCGATCAGCTGATCGCGGATGCGGTCGGGGATCCCGGTGTTTCGAACGCCCGGGTCGGTGATCACCAAACAGGATTCCGATCCCAGTGCGGACAGCTCGGCGCCGACCTCGTCCAAAGCGCCGATACCGAATTTCAATGGGGGTGCCGCCCAGGTGAAGACGCTCTCGTTCTCGTTCGATCGGTACATCGTTGAGACTCCTTCGCTGTCACAATGTAGGGATAGTCCCCACACTGTGAACCGACGATAGGCCAGCAACGTGGATATGTGAAGTGCCTCACAAGAAGAATTCGAGGGATCCAGTACATAGCGGATCGCGACGCTACGGAACGGCGGCCGCACCAAACGCCCGGGCCGTGGGAGGTCCTCGGGTCAGTGAGACATCGCCCGGTTGACCGGGACGAATTGGGATACTTCCTTCGCCGCCTGGACAATGCGGTCTCCGAGCGTCCGTACCCTCGACTTGGGCATTCGGACGGTGGGGACCTGAATCACCAGCGCTGCCTGCGCGTTCCCGTCCGCGTCCAGAATGGGTGCGCCTACGCAACGCACACCCTCGACGTTCTCCTGCTCGTCGATGCTGTACCCGCGGACCCGGATCTCCCGGAGTTGCTCCGAGAGTTCACGGGGAGTACTCAAGCTGTGCGGAGTGACCTTGGCGAGCGTGGCCGGAAGCGACTCGACGTACGTCTCGGCGTGTGGCGAGAACGCCAGGATCGCCTTGCCCGAAGCCGTCGTGTACAGGGGAAACCGGGCGCCCGTGTGCTGCTCGAACCGCAACGGGAGCGTCGACTGCACCCGCATCATCACCACCGATTCCGGCCCCTGACGGATGGAAAGGTTCACGGATTCCTGGGTCTCGGAATTGAGCTGCTCCAGGATGGGTAGCGCCTTGTCCATGCCGAACCCGCGCTGGGCGGCCTGGCCGAGCAGTACCGTTCCACTGCCGAGGTAGTAGCTGTCGGACATCGGATTCCGCGCTACGAGACCCTCGGCGATCAGGGCCCGGATGAGTCTGTTGGCCGTACCGGACGACAACTGGAGTTCTGCCGCGATAGCACTGCCGGTGAGTTCGTCGGGTGAAGATGCGAGCAACTTGAGCACGGCCAGCGCACGTCCGACGGATTGTGTGCCCGCAGGCAGTTCTTCGCTCACCACGCAATCCCATCTTCGTCCGACCTGCCGGCGAGTCGATGTTACCCGCTCGGCCGATGACCGAGGCGCAGATCTTGTCGCAGTTCGGGCCGGTAGACCGCTATTCCCCCGCGGTGTCGGAGGGCGTGTCGCCCGAATCACGCTGGAACAGACTCAGACTCGACACCGACCGCTGCAGGCCGTCGAGAGTCCGGGGATCCCAGCCGGTCAGCTGTTGCCAGCGGTCGAGCCGGTAGGTGATCGAGTTCGCATGCAGGTGGATGTCCCGCCCGGCCGCGCTGATGGAGAACTCGTTGCGGGCGAACGCCAATACCGCCTCGACGAGGTGCGGATGGTCCGCGGCGACGGCGACACCCGGCTCCAGCAGCGTGGCGAGCTCGTCGCGATGATCCGCCAGGGTGGCGGCAACCCATTCGTCGGCGAAGCGGACCACCTCACCGGTAGGCGAGGCCAGATGCAGGACCCGGCGCGCGTCCGTGATGCTCATCGCCGCGCCGGCCAGGCCGGGGCGCCCCAATCCGACTCCGACCGTGGTCCCCGGGTGACCGAGCCGGACCTCGCGGATGATGTCGTCGACCGGTGCGCGCTGGCTCAGGGCGATGATGACGGTGCCGTGCCCGCTGCATTGAGTGGTGCCCGGGATCGTGTCCAGGGTGCGTTGCAGCCGTTCGAGCTGCGCTTCCGACCACTCCTCCGCGGCGACGCACACCGCTTGGAACTCGTGCTGCGCGGTGAAACCCAGCGCCTCAGCCAGCTCGCGCACATCGCGGTGGTCGCCGTCGACCGACCGCACGAGGGCCTCGAAGAACCGGTATCGCACCCCCGCGCGGATGGCCTGTTCGCTTCGGGTCGCATCGGTGTGTCCGACGGCGACCGCGCTGGTGGCGGTGTGGACGAGGTCCCACATCATGCCGCCTGCGCGCAGCAGGTCGGTTGTCGGCTCGGCGGCTGTGGCCACCATCGTGTTCCACAATTCGCGGGACGCGATGTGGTACGTCTCGATGACGTCGGACAGTGGCAATCCCTGCATTGCCCGGCGCCGCCCGAGCTGACGCGAACGCTCGAGGACGTCGTCGGCGAGAGGCTCGCTCTCCGCGAGGGCGCGCAACGTCGCCGCGAGCTGCCGACTGATGTATCCGCGCTGCTCGTCGATCGGTACGGCGGCGTACGACTGCAATTCGGCACGGATCTGACCCACCGCTCGGTCGGTTACCGATTCGATCTCCTCCGAGACCTGCCGGCACAGCCGTTGGATCGTGTCTTCACCCACGGACTCGGGCACCCTCTCCCTCGTTTTTCGCACTCCCGTGAAATTCACGAACCGCCTCGACGTTTTCCGGGATTCGCCCATGGCCCGAGAGGAGTGATTCAGACCACACTAGTGCCAGAGTGCACGTCGACCGGCACCGGACCCAACCCGCGACGCCGGTGGACGCAGTCGGAATAGGAGACAAAACAATCATGTCCAACGAGGCAAAAAGCGCCTTACTCGCGATAGGTGTCCCGTTCGCCGGAGTTCTGGGCGGCATCGTCGCCCTGTCCGGATCCACGGCCACGGTCTTCGGAGTCCCCATCCTGTTCGCGTGGTTGTTCCTGTGGATGCCGCTCACCTCGCTGTGCCTCCATCTCGCCTGGAAGCTCTTCGACCGCAAGGACTTCGAAGCTGCCGAGCGCGCCGAATCGGCCGCTACGAGCGCTCGGATGGGAGACCAGTCATGACCGCGGCCTTCTTCACCCTCGTGCTCGTCCTCGCCCTCGGGGCAGGCGTGCTGTCGCGGCGCGGCAGCAAGAAGGAGATCTCCGACTACCTGGTGGGTGGCCGGTCGTTCGGTCCGCTGCTGGTCTTCATCCTGGGGGCGGGCGAGGCGTACAGCATCGGCACCCTGATCGGGTTCCCCGGCGGCGTGTACGCGCACGGGGCGAGCTACGGCGTCTGGTTCATCGGGTACATCCTGCTGGCCTACCCGATCGGATACTTCTTCGCGCCCTACCTCTGGCGCGCGGGCAAGAGATACGGCGCCATGACCCTGCCCGATGTGGCCGGGCGCCACTTCCGGTCGCGTGGGCTGGAATTGACGATCGCCATCGCTTCGGTCGTATTCCTCATCCCGTGGGGCCAGCTTCAGCTCGCCGGACTGCAGATCGCACTGACCGGTCTGGGTATTTCCATCGACCCCACCGTCGCGGTCTTCGCAGGCGCAGCCCTCGCGCTGCTGTTCCTCATGCTGTCCGGGGTGCGCGCCCCCGCGTTCGTGTCGTACGTCAAGGACACCGCCCTGTTGCTCGGCGCCGTCCTGATCGGACTGGCGGCGGTGATCGAGACCGGTGGCACCGAGAAACTGTTCGCCGCGGCGGCAGCCAGTGGTGGCGGCTCGGCCTCACACTCCACGGTCACCGGGTCGTCACTGACGTTCGTCCTGACGACGATCGTGTTCCAATCGGTCGGGTTCTTCATCTTCCCGATCATCGTGCAGGCCGTGCTCGCGGCGAAGTCCGAGGCGACGATCAAGCGGGTCGCCAAGTTCAATCCCCTGTACATGCTCATGTACCCGTTCCTCGTCGCTGCCGCTTTCGGGGCGATCACGCTGCTGCCCACGAAGCTCGAGGGCACGGAATCCGACCAGGTGCTCCTGCAGTTGTCGCGACAACTGTTGCCCGACTGGCTGACCGGAGTCGTCGCAGGCGGCGCGGCCCTCTGCGCGATCGTGGTGCTGTGCGGCGCGGCCCTCGGAATCGGCGCGATCGTGTCGCGCAACATCATTCCCGGGATCCCGGAATCGCGCCAACGGGTCTGGGTGCGCGGCGTCGTCGTGGCGTACCTCGGGATCTCGCTCCTGCTCACCCTCGCGACACCTCAGCTCCTGCTCACCCTGGTCAACACGGCGTACTACGGCGTCACCCAGGCCGCGGTGGTCTTCGCGACGATGGTCTTCGGATGGAAACTGCGCCCCGCTGCCCTCGCCATGGGCGTGGTGCTCGGCGACGTCGTGGTGCTGTGGCTGTATCTCGACAAGCACGGCCCGGTGTCCGTCTGGCTCGCCGAGCACGGTGTCAATCTCGGCGCGGCCGCCCTGGTCCTCAACATCCTCTTCGTGGTGTCGACGCGGGTGTTCTGGCCACCCACCGATCCCGTTCGCGGCCTTCGCGCCGACGGCCGAACGTCCGGCACCGCCGCGGGATCCGTGGCCGCACGCAGCGAAGTGGGTGCCTGATGTCCAGGACACTGCTCACCGCCGATTCGATCCACACCCAGGACCCGTCGTCGCCGACTGTCGAGGCGCTGGTCATCGACGGAGCCGACGTGATCGCCACCGGCACCAGGAAGGACATGGCGGATCGCGCCGGAGTCGGCGCCCGCCGCCTCGACCTGCCCGGGGCCACGGTGATCCCGGGTCTCATCGAATCGCACATCCACCCCACCTACGCCGGCCTCACCGACGGCTGGGCGGACTGCCGGACACCCCCGTGCCGGTCGATCGCCGACATCCAGCAGGCGTTGCGTGCCTCGGCCGCCGGCAGCGGATGGATCAGGGGGTGGGGTTACGACGATACCCAGATCGCCGAGGGGCGGCATCCGACCCGGACGGATCTCGACGCCGTCAGCACCGACCGTCCGGTCATCGTCCTGCACATCTGCGGGCACTTCGCCGTCGCCAACACCGCCGCACTCGCGGCCGCAGGCATCGACGAATCCACGGTGCCGGTGGACGACCCGCTCTTCCCTCGCGGCGCCGACGGTCGACTGACCGGGATGGCGTGGGAAATCGATGCGGTGGCGAGGCTCACCGCGGCGGTTCCCGCGCTGACCGAGCAGGAGGTCAACGGCGCCTTGCTTCGCAGCCTGCTGTCGGCGCGGTCGCGGGGCATCACCACGATCCACGATCTCGGGGTGGGTCTCTCGGCCGGCGAGCAGGAGCTGACCGCCTACCGCTCGCTGGACGCGTCGGGTGAGCTGCCGGTGCACGTCGTCGGGTTCCTGCGCGGTGACATGGCGCTCGAGGCCCTCGACGACCGGGGAGTCACGTTCGAGCACGCACCGGCGGCCGGCGCACGCTTCCGGCTGGCCGGCGCGAAGTTCTGGGCCGACGGATCGATCCAGGGGCTGTCCGCCGCACTCCGCACGCCGTACGCATGCGACCCCAGCCATCACGGCGACCTGCTCTACCCTCAGGCGCAGCTCGACGAGATGATCCTGCGGGTGCATCGTGCGGGTGGCCAGGTCGCCGTGCACGCCAACGGCGACGCGGCGGTCGGTGCCGCAATCACCTCGCTGAGGAGGGCGCAAGCCACCGACGGACGGGTGGGACGGCACCGCATCGAACACTGCCAGGTGAGCGCACCGAGCGACCTGGCCGCGATCCGGGAAGCCGAACTCGGGGTGAGTTTCTTCGTCAACCACGTCTTCTACTGGGGCGACCGCCACCGCGACCGGTTCCTCGGTGCCGAGCGTGCCGCCGAGATGGATCCCCTCGCCTGCGCCGACGAGCTGGGGCTGCGATTCGGACTGCATTCGGACTGCCCGATCACCCCGATGGATCCGCTGGCGACCATCAGGACCGCGGTCACCAGGATGACGAGGGGCGGCACCGTGCTCGGCGGAAACCAGCGGATCGGAGTGGATCGCGCGATCCGGGCCATGACCATCGACAGCGCGTACCTGGTCCACGACGAGACCCGTGTCGGCACCTTGACGGCCGGCCGTCGTGCGGACCTGGTGGCGCTCGACGGCAGCCTCGGGGATCTCGCGGACGGCACCACCGAAATCCCCCGTCCCACAATGGTCATGATCGACGGAGAGTCGGCGGACATCGCGTCGTAACCACCGGCGATGGCAGCGCTCGAGCGCTGCCATCGCCGGCGGTTCAGGAGGTCGATATCGGTGACGTGGATTCTGATTGCGCTCGGATTGGCGCGGTGCTGGTTTTGTTCTCGAGGGTGAGTGCGGCGACGAGCGATATTGCTGCGGCTGTCGTGATGTAGGCGGCCGGGATGACGGTGTTTCCGGTGGTTTGGACGAGCGCTTGGAGGACCAGGGGGGTGGAGCCGCCCATGAGGGAGATGATGACGCTGATGCCCATGGATACGCCGTTCGCAGTCCGCTCAGATCGGTCGACGGCGAACCCGATAGCGCAGGTGAAGCACCCGGTTGCCCTGAATCACCTCGTCAGGATCCTCCAATAGGTGCTGCGCGTGGACCGACCCGAAGTAGCGCTTGCCGGACCCGAACACGACGGGTACGACGTCCATGCGCACCTCGTCGATCAGGCCCGCGGCAAGCACCTGGCCACCGACGTCGCCAGCGGCGACCTCGACGATGCGGTCACCCGCAAGTTCCTGCGCCTTGGCCACGGCTGCCTCGACGCCGTCGACGAAGTGAAACGGCGCCTCGGGGTCCCAGCCCTCGGGTTCCGGCCGGTGCGTCACGACGACCACGTGGTCGATCCCGCTCGGAGGCTTTCCGTCCCAGCCGTCCGTCATGTCGAAGACGTGGCGGCCGACGAGTGTCGCCCCGATCTGGTCCCAGTACGGCCGGGTGTAGTCGTAGGACGTCTGCGACACCTTCACCTCGCCGCTCTCGTCCAACGGGACGTCACCGCTGGTCAACCAGTCGAACAGCGGTCCGGGCTGGTCGTGCTCGTCCGCGATGAAGCCGTCCACCGACACCGAGCTGTACATGACCACCTTGCCCATGGGGCTCTCCTCTACGTAGGGGTGCCCCAAATTTAGCGTGTCGCGTGGGGATTCCCGCCGGCATCACGTTCGCGGATCCGCCTGCGGCTCAAGGACAGCAGTCCTCAGCGGTGAGTTTCGCCGACCCAGGAAGGATGTCTTCCATTGGTGTCGCACACCCAGGTCCGGGAATCGTCACTGTCGAGGTTGGCGGTGTCGGTGAGCCAGTAGGTGTCGTCGGGCGCCCATCCCGCGATGACACTCGCGCTGTCGGCGTCGACGGCGATCGCGGTGCCCGCCGCGGCGAGGTATCCCGCCACGGTGAGATGGACGCCCTCATACAGTTCGGAGAGCCGCGGCCAGTCGGGAATGACCCATCGTCCTGATCGTCCGGTGGTGCGGTACCAATCGTGTCGTTTCTGCGCGGTGACCTCGACGGGAAACTGTCTGCACAGTTCCGCCCACGCCTGCGCACCGTCGACCTCGTACACGCGAGCGCCGGCGGGGATGTTCATTCGTCGCGTGATGGCGCGCTCCCATCCCATGCTGTCCTCGACGAACCACAAACCGGCCG
Source organism: Rhodococcus sp. LB1 (assembly GCF_001583455.1). Taxonomy (NCBI): domain Bacteria; kingdom Bacillati; phylum Actinomycetota; class Actinomycetes; order Mycobacteriales; family Nocardiaceae; genus Rhodococcus; species Rhodococcus sp. LB1. Next base: position 17,178 of record NZ_LTCZ01000417.1, read on the forward strand.
GGGTCCCGTCTAACAGCCGCCGGGACGAACACCGTGTGGGTGGAGTCGACCACCACCAGCCGGACCAGTTCGCCGACGGATCCGCCGGACGATCGCGTTCTGCTCGCACTTCCTCCGCGGCAGTCCGATCACGGTAGTCACGTAACAGTTCTGCGGTAGTGGAGTCAATGCGATCCGTACCGTCCTCGCTCCAGCCCACCGACCACTGATCGGTCGCAGCGGGCGTCGTCCACCACTTCGCATGCGGGGATCGTGCGATGTGCTCGGCGACCCGTCGAAGCTCACGGCGCACCGGTTCGGCGGCGACGAGGATGTCTTCACCGTCCGGGTCCTGCCAGTAGCGCGCCGCGTCCACCGCGTCGGCGAGAGCCGAACGGAGTGCAACCGCGGTCACCTCGGGAAGCGGCACCTGGGACAGGCGGTGCGCCGCATCGTCTGCGGTGAGGACGGTCCGCCGAGCCTCTTCGGCGCCGGGCCCGAACAGCACGCGTGCGCCTTCGCGACCGGACTCGAGGTGATACGACGCCAGAAATACGGCGTGATCGAACAAGTCACTGCGGAACTCGGAGTGCAGAGTTCGTTCGGCGTCTCTCGCGTAGGCGAGCAGCATCCGACGCCCACGTGGGCCGGCCAACAAGGCTTCTGCGGTAGTCATGTGCTGACCACCCTAGAGCCCCCGAGCCGACGCGCCTCCAAATATGTCGACCGCGGGCCGCGGGCCGTGGGCCACTGCGGCTGCGAGGAAGCCGGCCGAACAGGCCGCCGCCTGGGCGGCAGTATGCGCGCAGGCGCGGGTGTTGTCGGGGTCTACCTGCCAAAGCGGAAACTCGCCTGGCACGCCTGGCCGAGAAGTGCGATGCCTTCTTCGATGGACCGCAGGGGGATCGCGCCGTAGCCGATGCGGAAGTGGTTGCGGGGCGGGACCGGCTGCGTGAAGAAGATGTCGCCCCGTTCGATGAGCACACCGCGGGCTTCCGCCTCGCGCACGAGCACCCGGCAGTCGAGGTTCTCCGGTCCGGTCATCCACAAGCTGACGCCACCGGGCGGATAGGGTTCCTGCGGCCACGGGAGATACTTGTCGACGGCCGCACACAGACGCTCCCATTTGTGTTTCATCTGGGTGCGGTGATGGCGCAGCGCGCGGTGGTACTCCCCACTGTCGATGAGCATGGCCAGGGCCCGTTGCTGGTGACCCGGTGGATGACGGAGCACGTACCGTCGGGCCTTCCGCAGTTCGCGCACCAGGTCCGCAGGTCCGACGAGGTAGCCCAGACGCAGACCGGGGGCCAGGAATTTCGAGAACGTGCCGAGGTACACGGCGTCGCCGCTGGAATCGAGCGCTTTCAGCGCCGGGCTGGGGCTGCCGTGATAGCGGAACTCGCTGTCGTAGTCGTCCTCCACGATCACCGTGCCGGACTCCGCGGCGAGCTGCAGCAGACGCTGACGACGGTCGATGCCGAGCGTCGCGTTGGTCGGATGGTGATGGCTCGGTGTCAGATACATCAGGTCCGTGCCGCGCAGCGTCTCCGGCGGGCGCAGGCCGTGGTCGTCGACGTCGATGCCGTACACCTGGGCGCCGGTGCGCAGGAAGATGTGTCGCGCATCGAGATAGCCGGGATTCTCGATGGCAACCCGATGTTCGGGTCCGAGCAGCACCCGGCCGACGAGATCCAGGCCCTGCTGGGAACCGACGGTCACGAGAACCTCGTCCGCGCTCGCCTCGATGCCGCGGGAGGGCAGCAGATGCTGGCGGATCATGTCGATCAGCATCGGGTCGTCCGCACCGACGCTGTCCTGGAGGCTCGCGTAGGCGTGCGGTTGATACAGCGCGTCGCGGAGACAGCGCACCCACGCGCGGGCGGGGAAGCTGCGGATGTCGATCTGCCCGGCCAGGAACGGGTACGGATAGCTGTGCCAGTCGACGTTCTTCTCGATGTGCGGGACGTCGGCGTCGGGGTAGCGCCGGATGCGGGACGACCAGTCGATGCGCGGGATGGTCGCGCGGGCGTCCGTTGCGAGCGTCTCGATCATGTCGGGATTCACGAACATGCCCGAGCGCTGGTGGCTTTGAACGAGTCCCTCGGCGATCAGTTCCTGATACGCCAGGTTGATCGTGTTCCGGGAGATCGCGAGATCGACCGCGAGTTCACGCGAACTCGGAAGGCGGTGTCGTGGATCGAACAGCCCGTTGGCGATGCCGTGTTCGATCGCCCGTCGAACCTGTCGGTAGAGCGGTTCGGCGGAATTGCGGTCGACCTCGATCAGTGTTCTCGGCACGCATCGCCTCCTGTGGATCCAAGAGTGGCCAGAGGTAGGCCGACCCGGCACGCCGAGAAGTTCTCGAACGAGCACTTCTCAGTATGCCGGGCCGGCGGCGAAATCAAACCAGGTTGAGCGCGTCGTCGACGCTGACCGACTCGATCCCGAGTGCCTCACCGACGGCATCGTTCGTCAGGCGCCCGGCGACGGTGCTGACACCGGCGCGGAGTGCGGCATTCTCCCTGGCCGCGCGGGCGAGGCCCTTCTCGGCGATCTGCAGGGTGTACGGCAAGGTCACGTTGGTGAGTGCGTACGTCGACGTGTGGGGCACCGCTCCCGGCATGTTCGCCACGCAGTAGAACACCGAGTCGTGGACCTTGAACGTGGGCTCCGCGTGGGTGGTGGGACGCGAATCCTCGAAGCAACCGCCCTGGTCGATCGCGATGTCGACGAGGACGCTGCCCGGCTTCATCCGTGAGACCAGCGAGTTCGAGATGATCTTCGGTGCCTTGGCGCCCGGGACGAGCACGGCACCGATGACGAGGTCGGCCTGCATGACTTCCTGCTCGATCGAGTAGGCGTTCGCGGCGAGGGTGCGAATCCGGCCCTGGTACATCCGGTCGGCGGCGCGCAGCTTGTCGACGTTCTTGTCGAACAGGACGACGTCGGCCCAGGTGCCTGCGGCGACGGCGACGGCGTTCATACCCGATACGCCCGCACCGATCACGACGACGCGAGCCGGCAGCACACCGGACACGCCGCCGATCAGTACGCCTCGGCCACCTTCCGGTCGCATGAGTGCCTGCGCACCGACGAGCGGTGCGAGCCGGCCGGCGACCTCACTCATCGGGAACAGCAGGGGCAGCGAACCGTCGGGAAGCTGAACGGTCTCGTACGCAACGGAATTGGTGCCGGCGGCGAGCAATGCCCGGGTGCACTCTTCACCCGCAGCGAGGTGCAGGTAGGTGAACAACGTGAGGTCCGAACGCATCCGGTGGTATTCCTCGGCGATGGGCTCCTTGACCTTGAGCAGCAGTTCCGCGCTCTGCCACACCGCGTCGGCGGAGTCGAGGATCTTCGCGCCGGCGGCACCGTAGGCGTCGTCACCGATCGACGAGCCCTCCCCCGCACCGCGTTCCACGAACACGTCGTGCCCGTGGGCGACCATTTCGTGGACACCGGCGGGAGTGGCCGCCACCCGGTACTCGTGGTTCTTGACTTCCTTGGGGATACCGATCCTCATCTGAGACCTCCGTTAGCTGGGGCTGTTCGCCGCTCCGACCACATGTCGTGGTGCCCGAGCGATTCGATACCGAAGTCTGGATCACTCTGGCATGGGACCAGAAGGACCAGTTGAGCGCCTTCTACGGGGACCAGACTGGACCCATCGAATACCGCTCTTCTGGCCCTGACCTGCGGTCTGCCTCGTCGGTATGTTGTGGATCACAGCCATTCGACAACGAAGGAGATGGTCGTGGACGTCACCGAATTGCGAGCACGGGCCCGCCGGCACCTCGGACCTCATTTCACCCGTAAGGACACCTGGGAAAGCGACTTTCCGGTGTTCGTTCGCGGCGAGGGAAGCTATCTGATCGACACCGAGGGGGACCGTTTCCTCGACGGTCTGGCAGGCCTGTTCTGCGTGAACATCGGTCACGGCCGCGACGACATCGCCAAGGCGGCGAGCGAGCAGATCGGAACGCTGGCGTACGCCTCCAACTGGGGCAGCGCCCACATTCCCGCGATCGAGGCGTCCGCGCTCATCGCCGACCTGGCGCCCGGTGATCTCGGGACGACCTTCTTCGTCAACTCGGGTTCGGAGGCCGTGGAGACGGCCGTCAAGTTCGCCCGGCAGTACCACCGCAGCCAGGGCAACCCGCAGCGCACCAAGATCATCAGCCGCGAGATGGCGTATCACGGAACCACTCTCGGCGCCCTCTCGGTGACACAGCTGCCCAAGATCAAAGACCCGTTCGGACCGCTGCTGCCCGGGGTCCGCTCCGTACCCAACACCCTCGGTTACCTCGGCGACTGCGGCCCGGCGAACGAGCTCGACTGCATCGCCGCGATCGAAGCCGTCATCGAGGAAGAGGGCGCCGAGACCATCGCCGCCGTGTTCGCCGAGCCGGTTCAGAACGGGCGCGGCGCCCTCGTCCCGCCGGACGGATACTGGGCCGCGCTGCGCGCGCTGTGCGACAAGCACGGGATCCTGCTGGTCTCCGACGAGGTGATCTGCTCGTTCGGCCGCCTCGGACACTGGTTCGGGCACGGGCTGACCGGTGTGGTTCCCGACATGATCACGTTCGCGAAGGGCTCCACGTCCGGATACGCGCCGCTCGGCGGCCTGATCGTGCGTGAGCAGCTGGTTCGCGAGCTCTACGACTCCCCCAAGGGCGGCGTGTTCACGCACGGCGCGACGTGGGGCGGACACCCGGTGTCGACGGCGGTGGCGGTCGCGAACATCACCGCGATGCGCGACGAGAACGTGCTGGGCAACGTGTCCGCGCGCGGACCGAAGTTGCGGTCGGCACTCGACTCGCTGATGAGCGCGCACCGCTGCGTCAAGGACGTGCGCGGCACCGGATTCTTCTACGCGATCGAATTGATGGCCGACAGCGACAGCGGCCGCGAATTCACCGAGCAGGAGTCTCTGACGGTGTTGCGCAAGGTGCTTCCGGAGGCGTTCGCCCGCACGAAGGTGATCCTCCGCGGCGACGACCGCGGTGCCACGATGCTGATGATCTCGCCGCCACTCGTCGCCGACGACGAGGTGCTCTCGGAACTGCTCCACGGAATCGACAGCATGCTCACCGACATCGAAAAGGCAATCCAGCCGTAGGGAACGATACGTTCCCCGTTCCAGCGGGTGGCGGTCGTCGAGATCGACGACCGTCACCCCTCTACGTAGTGATGGGAGAGCGAGGCCATGGCCCCGGGCGTCACCGCTGTACCACCCACCGACGCTGCACGACTGAATGATTCGTCGCTGATCGACCACTGGACCGCCACGCTGCGTGGGGAGAATCGCGTCGTCGGTCTCGCGGACGGAGAAGACGAACGCGCGATCCGTGCCGCCCACCATCTGCACCACAAATGTGTCGTTTCCCCGCGGCTGTTCGGGCGGCGGGACGTCATCCGGCGCATCGCCGAGGCCGCGGGTATCCCCCTGACCGAGGAACTCGTCGTCGACCTCGCCGAGGCGGCTGCCGACCCCGCGATCCGCGACGCCGTCGAATCGGGGTTCGCCAAATACCCCGACCGGGTCGAGTCTGCGCTGTCCGACCCGGTGTGCCTCGCCGCGGCGGCACTGCGCGCCGGAGTGGTCGATGCCTGCGTCGCGGGTGCGAGTAGGCCGACGTCCGACGTGCTGCGGGCCGGGCTGCGCATCGTCGGTCTCGCGCCGGGTTCGAGCATCCTGTCGAGCTCGTTTCTGATGTTGCTGTCGGACGGCAGGCAGTTGACGTTCTCCGACTGCGCCGTCGTACCCGACCCCACGGTCGAGGAACTGGTCGACATCGCGCTGGCTGCCAGCGCCACCCACTTTCAGCTCACCGAGCAGACTCCGATCGCGGCGATGCTGTCGTTCAGCACCCAGGGCAGTGCCAGCCACCCGCGGGTGGAGAAGGTCCGCGAGGCCGCGGACCTGGTGCGCGTCCGGGACCCACAATTGCACGTGGACGGTGACCTGCAATTCGATGCCGCGCTGGTCGCCGAGATCGGCGCATCCAAGGCGCCCGGTTCGCGGGTCGCCGGCCGCGCCAATGTGCTGGTCTTCCCCAATCTCGACGCCGGCAACATCGGGTACAAAATTGCCCAGCGGCTCGGGGGTGCAATAGCCTTGGGTCCCATCCTGCAAGGCTTGGCCGCACCGTGGAACGACCTGTCCCGAGGATGCACCGGCAGTGACATCGAACTGATGGCTCTGGTGAGCGCAGTCCAATCCCTGGCCACCTGAACTTCACACCTGCACGGGAACGTGCCGCCCGATCGAGAAGGGAGTCGCGATGACGATGCTCCTCATCGGTGCCCTGTGCATCGGCATCGCGTCCGTCATCGGCGGCGCCACCGGGTTCGGGACGGCACTGATCGCGACACCGGTGATGTTGATGGTCGGATTCGCCGTTCCCGAAGTGGTATTCGTCAATCTGGTGGCAGGACTGATCACGCGGATCGGCGCGGCATATCAGTTGCGGGAACACATCAGCTGGGGGCGGGTGGCACTGCTCGGTGGCGGTAGCCTGCCCGGCGCCTGGCTGGGCGCGGTCACTCTCGGTCTGATGCCGGAGCAGTATCTGAAGCCGGCAGCGGGAGCCGTGGTGATGCTGTGCGGGCTCGCGATGGCACTGCCCACCCGCGCGGACGCCACGCGTGTGCCCTCCACGACCGCGCACGTCCTCACCGGATCGGTCGGTGGCTACCTCGGAACGACGACGTCGCTCAACGGACCGCCACCGGTCCTGTTGCTCATGCGAGCCCGGTTGCCACCGATGGCGTTCATTGCCGATCTCGCAGGCTATTTCATCGTCGCGAACGTCATGGCTCTCGCTGTCCTGTGGTTCCACGACGAGATCACGGAGTCGATGTTCTGGCCGCGCCTCCCGGTGTTCGTCATCGCCGCGCTGATCGGCAACGTCACCGGGCTCGCGATCGCCCGCCGACTGCCGCCGGGGGTGTTTCGTTCCGCGGTCATCGTGCTGGTGATCGCCGCCGGTGCGGCGACCTGCCTTCTCGGATGACAGCCGCTCAGGGCTCGGCACCGACCCGTCGGACCAGACGCACCAGTTCGCCCGCGGGACCGTCGAGCTGACGCGCGCCCCGCCACACGGCCCGCAGCACCCTGTCGAGCTCGAGGCCGTCGACGTCGATCACCTTCAGTTCTCCGGCGCCGACCTGCTCCGCCACCGCGAGGGTACTCATCACCGCGGGGCCGACTCCGGCCAGCACGCTGGTGCGAATCGCGGCGGCGCTGCCCAGCTCGAGAAGCGGTGCCGCCCGGTCGTATTCCTGTAGTGCCACGTCGAGGGTGGTTCGCGTGCCGGATCCCGGCTCGCGGACCAGGAGCGGTGTCAGCGCCAACTCGGCGACGGTCAGCGCCTTCCGTCGCCGCGCCCACGGGTGGGTGGGATGAACGACGACGACCAAGCGGTCACGCGCCACAGTGAGACTCTTCAACGGTCGCGGCACCGTCGGCGATTCGACGAACCCGACGTCGCAGATCCTGCTGTTGATCCGCTCGAACACCTGAGTCGAGTTGTGCACCTGCAGGTGAATGGTCACGTCGGAGTGCAAGCGGCGAAACTGCCCCAGCCATCCCGGCATCAGGTGTTCCGCGACCGTCATGCTCGCACCCACCGTCAACTCGGCGGCGCGTTCCGCGCGCAGTCCCTCGGCCACGTCGAGCAGCCGGCGCGTATCGGAGAGCACCCGGCGTGCCCAGTGCGCGATCACGGTTCCCTGCGGTGTCAGTATCGAGCCCGTCGGGCTGCGCTGCAGCAGTGTCATGCCGAACTGACGCTCGAGTTGCTTGATGGCGCGACTGGCATTCGGCTGCGCCATTCCGGCGAGTCTGGCGGCAGCGCTGAGGCTTCCGTGGTCGTCGACGCCGACGAGCAACTCGAGAACGGGGAACTCGGGCCATCTGCGGGACATGCATCGAGTATATGACCCTGGCGCAAGACATATCACGTTGATATGTGTTCATGTCGAGATGACGGCTACCGGAGACGGCCGCGGTGACGGACCGTGAATCCATGAGTAGTCAACTGAGCGAGAAGTCCGAGGAACAGCGCGTCGAGAGCCCGGCAACGCTGCCGCGACTGCAGACCGCCACGGCCACTCTCCTGCCGGGTCTGGGGCTGTGCGCCGTCGCCACCGCCGTCGCCATGGGTGTCGGCCGGTTCCTTCCGACGGTGAGCCCGCTGCTCATCGCCATCGTGCTCGGCGCCGTGCTGTCGAACGTCGTGCACCTGCCCGAACGCCTGCGCCCGGGCCTGCAGTTCTCCGCCAAGAAGCTGTTGCGGGTGGGCATCGCCCTCCTCGGACTCCAGTTGATGCTGAGCGACATTCTCGGACTGGGCTGGGGCGTCATCGTCGTGGTGGTGTCGATCGTCTGTCTGGGCATCGTGGGAACGATGTTCGTGGGCAAGCTGCTCGGACTCAGCTGGACCCAGCGACTGCTCATCGCCTGCGGATTCTCGATCTGCGGCGCGGCCGCGGTGGCGGCGGTGGACGGTGTCGTGGACGCCGACGAGGAAGAGGTGATCACCGCGGTCGCGCTCGTCGTCATCTTCGGCACGCTCATGATCCCGGCGATCCCACTGCTGTCGCGGGCGCTGGGACTCTCCGACACCGACGCCGGCCTGTGGGCGGGCGGATCCATCCACGAGGTCGCCCAGGTGGTCGCCGCGGGCGGCGCGATCGGTGGTGCCGCATTGGGCGTGGCCGCGGTGGTCAAACTCGCCCGCGTCCTCATGCTCGCCCCGGTCATGGCCGTCCTCAGCGTGCGCCAGCGCAGGCTCGCCGGCACCGACGCCGACGTGAAGCGGCCGCCGCTCGTCCCGCTCTTCGTCCTCGCCTTCCTCGCCTGCGTCGGCCTGCGGTCGTCGGGCCTGCTGCCCACCGGCCTGCTCGCCGAGGCCAAGATCGTGCAGACCGCCCTCCTCACCGCCGCGATGTTCGCCCTCGGCGCCGGCGTCCAGATCGCCACGATCAAGAAGGTCGGCGCACGACCCTTCGTGCTCGCAGGCATCTCCACCGTCTGGGTCGCGTCGATCGCCCTGGTCGGTGTCCTGCTCGCGGGGTGATACCGCTACCCACCCCCTTCGCCCCCGTCGCCTCCCCCGCCGCGACGAACGGGACGCTCGTTGCGTCGGATCGAACGAGCGCCCCGTTCGTTCGGCGGGGGCCGTCGTCCGGGGGCCTGGCCATCACAGTGCAGTTGCAGCGACCTGTTCCCGGCGCGTCAGCACGAGCGGCGCGCCGTCGGTGATTGCGATGGTGTGCTCGCTGTGCGAGGTGCGCGATCCATCCGCGGAGCGGATGGTCCACCCGTCGGGGTCGTAGACGATCTTGTCAGTACCGGCGGCGAACCACGGTTCGAGGGCGAGGGTCAGCCCCGGGCGCAGTGTGAGTCCTCGGCCCGCACGTCCTGTGTTCGATACGTGCGGATCTTCGTGCATGGTCCGCCCGAGCCCGTGACCACCGAATTCGGTGTTGACCGGGTACCCGTACTCGGCGGCGACCGCGCCGATCGCCGCAGACACATCGCCCAGCCGGTTGCCGGGTACCGCGGCGGCGATTCCGGCTGTCAGGGCCTTTTCGGTGGCTGCGATGAGGCGCTCGTCCTCGGGTCGTGGATTGCCGACGATGATGCTGCGGGCACAATCGGCGACCCACCCGTCGATGGAGACTGCGATGTCCATGGTCAGCAGGTCCCCGTCCTGCAGCACGTAGTCGTGCGGCAGGCCGTGGAGTACCGCGTCGTTGACCGACAGGCAGATGACGTTGCGGAACGGTCCGCGCCCGAATGACGGCGCATAGTCCCAGTAGCACGAGGTGGCGCCGCGCTGGGCGATCAACTGCCGGGCTCGGTCTTCGAGCTCGAGCAGATTCACGCCCGGTTCGGCGCGGTGTTCGAGATCGTCGAGCAACTCGGCGATGAATGTGCCGGTGACGTCCATCGCGGCGACCTCGCGGGGTGTTTTCAGTTCCAGCACCAACTGCTCCTCTTCGTACGCACAAATTCGGTATTAAAATACCACCCTAGACTGCGGGCTGGGATTTTCATACCGCTGCAGGGTTAGACTGCTCGCATGGTGCGTCTCCCTCTGACCCCGGAACAGCTGGCCGCAGGCAAGCGCCTCGGTCATCAGCTACGGCAGGCACGGGGTGATCGCACCCTCGCCGAAGTTGCGCAGGAGGCCGGGATCTCTCCGGAGACTCTTCGAAAGATCGAGACCGGGCGGATGGCGACACCCGCATTCACGACCGTCGCGGCGCTCGCCCGGGTGCTTCCCCTGTCGCTCGACGAGCTCGCCGACATCTGCCTTGCCCATACCGACCTCCGGCAAACCGGGTAGCAATTCTCCAGCTCGAGCAGAGCTGCCCGCACACAGGATTCAGATCCGGGGCACGAGTCATGCGCAGCTTTCGGGTGCTGTGGCCGGATGCAAGTGATAGAAGTTCTAGCCATGATCCTCCCGAAGGTCCGAGACCCTCGCTTCGTCACGATCCGCCGCGGTGGGACGCTCACCGACTCGGATCATCAGCTTCTGGCCCTGTGGGCGGCATCGTGCGCGGAGCACGTCCTCAACTTGTTCGAGTCGGCTCGGCCTGAGGACACACGACCGCGTGAGGCGATCGAGCATGCCCGCGCGTGGGTGCGGGGGGAGGTCGAGATGATGCAGGCCCGCGCGGCGGGAGGCCATGCGATGGGCGCGGCCAGAGACCTGCGCGGAGCGGCACGGCATGCTGCATACGCGGCGGGGCAGGCCGGAGCCGTCGCGCACGTTGCGGCGCACGAACTCGGTGCTGCCGCCTATGCGATCAAAGCCGCACGCGCTGCCGCGCCGGAGGGTGAGGGCGAGGCAGCCGGACGACGTGAGTGCCGGTGGCAGCGTGACCAGCTCCCTGAGGCGATTCGCGAGCTCGTACTCGACGACCAGCGGTTGCGGAACGACATCTGCTGGTCGGTGTTCGACTGCTGACGGCGCCTCGGGGCGCGGCCCGGAAGCCCCACCCTCCACCGGGCGTCGTGCACGGCACGGCACCTGGTTTGCCCAGTGCCTAGTCGATCATGAACCAGCCCCGGACCTGTGCCTCGTGGTCGACGTATCGTTCGCCGGAGACGTCGACGACGACCTTGTCGATGGTGCCGCCGGTGAACGGGAACGGTGCGGTGTAGTCGGCGGTGACCGGGGAGGCGCTGTCGCGTCCCACACAGATACCGTCGCCGACGAGGCAGAACACGCCGGGCTGGGTGACGATCTCGCTGCTGGCGACCTGTTGGTCGTCGAGGTAGAGGTCGAGGGTGCCGGCGAATCCAGGCATGGTCGGGTCCTCGTTCTTGCCTTTCACGGTGAATTCGGCGGTGCACACGTGGGCGCCCGCGGTGAGGTCGCGGTCGGCGGCGACGTCCTCGATGCGGGTGCCGAGCCAGTTGAAGGTGTAGCGGAGTCGGTGATCCTTGACGTAGAGGCTGTGTCCGCCGGCGACTCCGCCGTGCGCGTAGAGCACACCCTCGGCGTCGGGGGTGTCGACGTGGACTCCGGCCGCGATGGTGAAGGAGCGGCCGGTGATGGCGGCCCCGGCGCTTTCGGGGACGTCCGCACAGTTCGGGTAGTAGATGTAGTGGTCGCGGGGCTTGCCGGGGTGTGGGCGGTCGGAGAGGACTTGTTCGAGGGTGTTGCGGTCATCGAGTGGGAGGCCCTTGAAGATGCCGGCGTAGTAGAACCAGAGTTCTTTCATCTCGGCGAGGCGGTCCGGTTCGGTGTCGGCGAGGTTGTGGGATTGGGCTCGGTCCTCGTCGAGATGGTAGAGCTCCCAGACGTCGTGGTGAAAGTTGCCCCAGCCGGAGATCGGCGGGTGCAGCGAGCAGGCGAGCCATCCCTCGTGGTACAGGGATCGCTGGCCGAGCATTGCGTAGAACTGGGTTGCCTTCCCCGGGGTGGTGGGGTCGGTCAACGACGCGGCGAAGCTCTCGCCCTCGATCGGGCTCTGTGTGTAGCCCTTGAGTACCGCGGGCGGTTCGATGTCGAGGAGTTCGTAGATGGTGGGAACGACGTCGACCGCGTGAATGTACTGGTGCAGCGGTTCGGGGCGGGGCGCCAGCTTCGCCGGCCAGGAGATCATGCACATGTCGGCGATGCCGCCCTCGTAGCCGGCCCACCGCTTCCAGTACGGGAACGGGGTGTCGAATGCCCAGGCCCATCCGGTGTTGTAGTGGTTGTAGGAGGCGGGGCCGCCGAGTTCGTCGAGGTGCGGCAGTGTCACCTCGGTGGTGTCGGCGACGCCGTTGAAGAAGCGCCATTCGTTGAACGACCCGTTCGGGCCGCCCTCGCCGCTTGCGCCGTTGTCGGAGATCACGATGAGCAGGGTGTTGTCGAGTTCGCCGGATTCGGCGAGGAAGTCGATCACTCGGCCGAGCTGATCGTCGGCGTAGGAGATGAATCCGGCGAACACCTCGGCCATCCGGATGAACAGGCGCTGTTCGTCGGCGGTGAGCGAGTCCCACGGGCGGACGGTGTCGAGGATCGGCCAGAGCTGACCGTCCGGGCCGGTGGTGTTCGGCTCCCCGTGCGGGTTGATCGGCGACAGCTCGGTGCCGGGCGGCAGCAGGCCCAGTTCCTTCTGGCGGGCGAGGATCTCGGCGCGGATGGCCTCGTAGCCCTGGTCGAATTTGCCCTTGTATTTGTCGGCCCATTCGGAGGGGACGTGGTGCGGGGCGTGCCCGGCCTGCGGGGCCAGGTACATGAAGAACGGTTTGTCCGGGTCGATGGCTTTGGCGTCGCGGATGAACTGGATCGACTTGTCGGACAGGTCCTTCGACAGGTGGTAGCCGTCCTCGGGGGTTCCGGGTGCCTCGATCGGGTGGTTGTCGTAGACGAGGTCGGGGTACCAGCTGTTGGACTCGCCGCCGAGGAAGCCGTAGAAGCGTTCGAAGCCGCGGCCGAGCGGCCACCGGCTCTTGACCGCCGACATGTTGCATTCCTCGCTCGGGGTCAGATGCCATTTGCCGACGCAGTAGGTGTTCCATCCGCGTTCGGCCAGTACCTCGGAGATGAATCCGTTCTCGAAGGGGATGTGGGTCGAGATGCCGGGGAACCCGGAGCTGAGTTCGGCGACCGTGGCCATCCCGTTGGAGGTGGCGTTGCGGCCGGTCAACAGCGACGCACGGGTGGGCGAACACAGCGCCGTGGTGTGGAAATTCGAGTAGCGCACACCTGCGTCGGCGATGCGCCGCATGGTGGGGGTCTCGATGGGACCGCCGAAGACGTCCATGCTGCCGTAGCCCACGTCGTCCCACGCAATGATCAACACGTTCGGGGCGCCCTCGGGGGCCGGGGTCGGCAGGTACGGCGACCAGTCCGCCACCGAGTCTCGAATGTCGACCGCGATCTTGCCCTTATGGTTCGTGGCCATGGTGGTGCTCCTCCGGTCGACGGCCCGCTGCGCACTTCTCGGCATGCGGAACCCCACCTTTCAGCGTTCCCGGTGTGGTGTCGGGGCGTCTTCGCATCACAAGCACAAGCCGGGCGGGACTTATTCGCGCACGGTGCAGCAGAGCGCACCGCGGCCGCGGCGAGGTTCGGTGGCCCGCTGGCTTCCCGAACCCGAGTTCGGCCATGATGGACCCATGGCCGATACGCGCGGCGAGGCCCAATACCGCCAGCTGCGGACGCCGCGGTCTGCGGCGGTCGCGGGCATCGTCTTCGGCGCGCTGTTCGCCACCAGCATCGTCCTGCTGGTCACGGCGATGCCGTCCACCGCTGCGACGCCCTGGGTGCGCGGTGGCTCGAAGATCACCACCGCCCTGTTCCTTGCCCCGATCGCGGGCATCGCGTTCTTGTGGTTCGTCGGTGTGCTCCGCGACCAGTTCGGCAACCTCGAGGACCGCTTCTTCTCGACCGTCTTCCTGGGTAGTGGGCTGCTGTTTCTCGCCATGACCTTTGTCTCGATGGCGCTCGCGGGCGCACTGCTCGCCGTTTCCCGGCACTCGTCGGATGTCGTCGAGACCGACATCGTCTTCTTCGGTCGGGAGGTGATGCTGCACATCAACAACGTCTACTCCGTGCGCATGGCCGCGGTGTTCATGATCTCCCTGGCCACGATGTGGCTGCGGACCAGGCTGATGCCGAAGCCGCTGGTGATCGGGACGTATCTGCTCGCCGTGGTGCTGCTGGTGGTCGTCAGCTTCAGCTTCTGGGTGGCGCTGGTCTTCCCGGCGTGGGTGCTGGTAGTCAGCGCGTACATCCTCGCCACCGAGCACCGACAACCCACCAGTCCGGGCTGAGACCTGCGGTGCCAGCGCGGCGATTGGCCGACCTGGTTCACCGTCCTGCCAGCGGGTCGTACTTCGCGCCCCACTGCCGAGCTGCGCGACCGAAGCTCTCGGCGAGGTCAGCGCGCTGTTTCTGATCCGCCGCGACCGACCGTGCGCACGCATCGAACCGCTCACACGCCGACCCCGAAGACCGTCATTCGCCGACTCGGCGCAACGGGTTATCACCGCAGCTCTGGCCGACCTCGGCCTCGGAGTGCTTTGGTGGAACAAGAGAGAGACGAACCCGATCGAGAGAGGAGCCGGTCATGGCCACGCCGTGCAGAAGCACTGGCCGGTCACGGCCGGGTACCTGATGACCAAAGCCCCCGCCGGTGATGCCTACCGTCATCGACGGATCCTGTACGCCGAACTCGCCCAGCTGCTGTACATCCTCGTCGGGCTGGGCCTCGGGCTGACCGTGCCGAGAATCCGGCGCGGACCCGACCTGCCGGCCCAACAGGTGATCGGGATCCTGACCACGATCGGACTCGGCGTGCTCGGCCTGGTCGCGGTCATCTACTCGCTGGGGATCCTGGTCGTCCGGTGGGTGGCCTCGAACTACAGCCCCCGCCTGACCCAATTCCGCGACACCCCGATCTTGCGGCAGACCTTCGCCTTCGCCCTCGGCGTGACCGTCTTCTGCATCTCCGCGGCCTTCACCATCGGCCCCCGCGCCCGGGTCTCGATGGCCGTCCTGATCACCGCCATCGTTCTGCTCGTCGTGATGGCGGCCCTGCTCCGCACGCTCCAGGTGACTGTGGCAACCGCCATTCAACTCTCGCCCGTCCTGAACTCCATCGCGGCCCACGGCCGCGACGTCCTCGACTCGGTGTATCCCCGAGACGCTGGCACGACGGTCTCACCCGCACCGCCTCTGCCGGAGCCGTGCACGACGGTCACCTGGCCGAATCCACCTGCCGTGCTGCAAAGAATCCAGTTCGACCGTCTCGTCGGCGCCGCCCGGGCCGCGGACGCGGTCATCGTCCTGCGCGAATCCCCTGGCATCACCCTGCAGTGCGGCATGCCCGTCGCCGACATCCACGGACAGCTCCCCGCCTCGGTTGTCGTCGGTGGGCTGGTCGTCGGCAGCGAGCGGACGTTCGAACAAGACCCGCTGTTCGCGTTCCGGTTGCTGACCGACATCGCGCTACGCGCCCTGCGGCCCAATGACCCGGCAACCACCGTCCAGGCCTTGGACTACCTCGAGGACCTGCTCGGCCGGGCCGCTGCGGCACCGACCGAACCCCGCCGCGTCACCGACGACGACAACGCTCTGCGCCTGGTGATCGCGCGACCGGGCTGGGACGAGTTCGTTCGGACCAGCCTCGACGACCTCATCACCTCGGCGGCGACCACGCCCAGTGTCCTGCTCCGCATCCAGAAACTGCTCGAACGCGTGCAGAGCCGGGCTCAGCCGGACCGCCACGAGGTGCTCACCCCGCGGCTGACCCGGGTGAACGCATACCTCGCCACACTCTTTCCCCCGCCCGCGTGAACGCCGTCGGGGCGCAGTTCACCTCCGGGCGGGTTCCACTGCTTCCGGACTCCCGGCGGGATATCGGCGAAGAACTTTGGGCTCGAATGGGTTTCGCTCCCAAGCGGGGGCTGCCGGAAGCTTCGCGCGAGCGACCATGAACCGGCGGCGGCCTGGAAGAACCCGAGGTGGGTAAGTCACGAGGTAGCGATGCAAGGTGAGGACATCATGACTGCTCATCAGCTGAGGCCATAGGTCAGCTGATGACGGAGGCGCATCGGTTTCCCTGCACCAGTTCATGGGACGGCAATGGCGAGATCGCCGCGGTGAACACCGTGTTCCTCGACGCCCGGTTGATCAAGACTGCGAGGGGTGTCGTTAGTGCATACCCGAGCGGCAAACATTTCGGCAACTGACGTCGATCGGGGCGCCGTCGGCCCGCGTTGTCGAAGGTGCCATCCGCCGCCGACTCGCATCCTGAAAGTCGAAGCAGCCTTGCACATACAACCAATCGGTTGTATGTTCTGAGTGTGTCAGAAACAGAAGAGGATCAGGCCGATGCCCTGTTCCACGCGCTGTCCGACAGAACGAGGCGCGACATCATGCGTCGCGTGCTGGCCGGCGAGCATTCCGTCTCGGCACTGGCAGCGAATTACGACATGAGTTTCGCTGCGGTACAGAAGCACGTCGCCGTCCTCCAGAAATCCGGCTTACTCGTCAAACGACGCAGCGGCCGTGAACAACTCGCCACGGGCGATGTGGAAGCAGTCCGCGCGGTGTCGTCCATGCTGGCCGAGCTGGAACAGGTCTGGCGTGGGCGTATCGCACGCATCGACGAACTGATCGCAACGTAACTCCAACGGAAGGAATGAACGATGCCTGTCACCAATGTCAGCCACGACATCGATGCACTGACCTTGACCATCACCGCCGAGTTCGCCGCCCCCCGAGCGCGGATCTGGCAGATCTATGCCGATCCTCGCCAGCTCGAAAAGATCTGGGGTCCACCGACGTACCCGGCGACAGTGGTCGACCATGAGTTCGCCCCCGGCGGTCGGGTCACCTACTATATGACCGGGCCCGAGGGCGACAAGCATGCGGGTTTTTGGAACATCATCTCCGTCGACGAGCCGACCGGCTTCACCTTCACCGACGGGTTCGCCGACGCGGATTTCACCCCGATCGAGTCGATGCCCGTGTCCACCAACGAGTTCTCCTTCCAGGAAAGGGACGGCAGCACCATCGCCACCTACGTCAGCACCTACGCAACCGCCGAAGGTCTCCAGCAGGTGCTCGACATGGGCGTGGTCGAGGGTGCCTCGCAGGCGATCGGCCAGATTGACGATCTCATCAAGGGTTGAGCCTGCCGGTTCACCGCACAGGGCGATCTCGCCGCCTCGCCCTCCACGCGCGAGGCGGCGAGTCGGCAAAAGGGCGCGGCACTCCTGTTGCGACCACGCGTCGTAGGCCTGCACAACGCTGTGGTCAGTCCGGCGGCGATGAGTTTCGCAGTGGTTGCCAGTCTGTACCTACACCGATCGACAACCGTACTCGAGGAGAACGACATGACCGCGACCTACACCTTCGACGTCTTTTCCAGCCTCGACGGCTACGGCGCCGCCAGTGCCGACTGGACCGGCTACTGGGGTAAGCAAGGCCCCGAGTTGCTCGACCATCGTCTCGACCTGTACGGCGCGGAGCAGCGGATGGTCTTCGGAGCCAACACGTATCGGGTATTCGCGCAGATGCTGGCCGCGAGCACCGAGGAATCCGACGTGCGCGATCCATGGGTCACTCGGATGAGGAGCCTGCCGGCAACGGTGGTGTCGACGACACTGGAAGGACCCCTCGACTGGCCGGACGCGACCGTCGTGAGCGGTGACGCCGTCGACGTCGTCGCCAGTCTCAAGGAGGAGTCCGAGGTGCCGTTGCGCTCGCACGGCAGCCTGTCGATGAATCGGGCGCTGATGGCCGCCGGCCTGGTGGACCGCGTGCAGGTGACGCTCTTCCCTGTCATCACCGCTCGGACCGGGCTGGACCCGATCTTCCGGGGTGGGGCCGACTTCGACCTGGAGCTGCTCGAGAACCGGACGCTCGACGGTCACATCCAAGAGCTCATCTACCGGCCCACCCTCCATTGACCTGTACTCACCTGCCCGGGGCCGGGTAACCGTGCCACACCGTCATCCCCCGGTTCGCTCGACCAGCTCCTGCAGGAATCGTGGAAGTCGGCCGGCGCCGAAGTCGTAGTAGCGCACCCAGTGCGGTGTGATCGCGATACGCGCCATCTGGTCGTACAGCTCGCGGCAGTTCTGCTCGAACTGGGCCGCCGCCTCGGCGTCCATCGTCTTCCTGGCGCTGGCGAGGTATTCCTCGGTCACCCCGTCGACGATCCGGATACTCGCCCGTCCGCGAATCGACAGGGCTCGGGCTTCGCCGGGCGTGTCGCCGCTGTCGATCGTCAGGGCAACGTCCGGGCGGGCTGACAGCGCCGCGACCTTGGGTGCGGTCGCGGCGGTGGAGACCACGACCTGGTCGCCAGTCCAGTAGAAGCCGATCGGGATCACCCGCGGGGTTGCGTCCATTGCGAGGTACGCCAGGCGGGCCATCGAGCTGCACGTGAGCAGCTGCTGCGCGCCGGTGCCGGCGAGTTCGTCGTCGATCTCGTGCCGCTCCATGTGTGTTCGCCTTCCGTCGTGGCGCGACCCTCATGGCCGCGCTCACATCGGGGACGGCGCCGACCGCGGGTTCTCGACATCGAGCGGTGGAGGAATTCGCATCGCATTCGGGCCGCGCCGTTCAGCACCATCCCCTTCCCTCACCAAGGCACGCCGACGGCGGATCGGGTGAGCACGCCGTCTCGATCAGGTCGAGCGGGACGTTTTCGGTGACCGGCGGCAGGAACGGCGCGCCGCCACCGACGACGACCGGATTGCGGAATATGCGCAGCTCGTCGACGAGGCCGAGCTCGATAACTCGACCCTGATACCCACCCCCGTCTACCCACCCCCGTCGCGACGAACGGGACGCTCGTTGCGTCAGATCGAACGAGCGTTGCAGGGTGCCCAGGCAAATTTTGATCAAGGCTTTCATTATTTTGTGATCCGGGTTACTGTGGCCACCATCAATCAAACCTTTGATTAGTTAGGTGGATCGCATGAGCCCCACAAGTTTCGCTTCGTCGGCCGACCTCGGTGAGAAGGAGCAGACCCTCGAGGTCCTCGCCGACGGCGTGTACGCCCTCACCGCCGAGGGGGATCCCAACATCGGCGCCATCGAGGGCGAGGACTTCGTCGTCTGCTTCGAGGCGCTCGCCACCCCGGTGGCCGCCCAGGACTGGTTGCGCAAGCTGCGCGAGCACACCGACAAGCCGGTCCGGTACCTGGTGCTCTCGCACTACCACGCCGTCCGCGTGCTCGGCGCGTCCGCGTTCGACGCCGAGACCATCGTCTCGCACGAAACCACCCGCGCCCTCATCGAGGAGCGTGGAAAGGAAGACTGGGCAAGCGAATTCGGACGCATGCCGCGGCTGGCCAAGGCCGCCGACTCGGTGCCCGGACTGACGTGGCCCACCCTGACGTTCGCCGACAAACTCACCATCGACCTCGGCGGCGGACGCGGTGACCTCGTGCTCCAGCACTTCGGCCGCGGACACACCGAGGGCGACATCACCGCGTGGCTGCCGAAGCAGAAGATCCTCTTCGCCGGCGACCTCGTCGAGGCGCAGGCCGCGCTCTACACCGGCGACGCCTTCCACCGCGACTGGTCCACCGGCACCCTCGACCGGATCAAGGCGCTCGGCGCGGAGGTCCTGATCGGCGGACGCGGCGCCGTCTCCCACGGGCGGGAGGCCGTCGACGCCGCCATCGAGCAGACCCGCCACTTCATCGAGGTCATGTTGGCCGAGGTCGGGGCGGTGCAGCAGCGCGGCGGCACCCTGAAGGAAGCGTTCGAAGCCACCCACGCCGCACTGAACGAGCAGTACGGGCACTGGCCGATCTTCGAACACTGCCTCCCGTTCGACGTCTCCCGCGTGTGGGACGAGCTGTCGGGCATCGAACGGCCCGTCATCTGGACCGCCGAGCGTGACCGCGAGGTCTGGGACCAGTTGCAGGGCTGAAGTCCGTCACCGTTTCACACTGACAAGGCGAGGATCATGGGAAGACGACACACCCGCGGCGGCACGGTCACCGTCGTGGGCAACGGCCCGGTGGGGCAGACGACGGCGTTGCTGCTGGCACGCTGGGGCATCCCGGTCACGTTGCTCGACGCACGGGCCGAACGCGACCCGATCGGATCGAAGGCGATCTGCCAGCAGCGGGACGTCCTCGAGGTGTGGGACGCGATCGGCGTCGGCAGGCAGCTGGCCGACGAGGGCGTGACGTGGGGGTGCGCCCGCACGTTCCACCGCGACCACGAACTGTTCGCGCAGACGTTCGTCGACCGCGGCATCTCGTCGTTCCCGCCGTTCGTCAACATCTCCCAGGCACGGACCGAGGAACTGCTCGACGAGCGGATCGCGGCCACGTCGTCGATCGACGTCCGGTGGGGATACGAGGCCACGTCGGTGGATCAGGACGAGACCGGCGTGACCATCACCTGCCGCACCGGTTCCGGGGAGGAGGCCGTCACCTCGGACTACGCGGTGGTGGCCGTGGGGTCGCGGGGCAGTGCGATCCGGCGGCAGCTGGGCGTCACGTTCGACGGTCGCTCGTTCGACGACAAGTTCCTGATCTGCGACATCGCCGCCGACATTCCGGGCTGGGCCGACGAACGCCGCTTCTACTTCGACCCGGAGTGGAACCCGGGCAGGCAGGTGCTCATCCACCCGTGCCCGGACTCGACGTTCCGCATCGACTGGCAGGTGCCCGGCGAGTACGACCTCGAGGCCGAGGAGAAGTCGGGTGCACTCGACGCGCGGATCCGGAAGATCATCGGCGACACCGACTACCGGATCGTGTGGAAATCGGTGTACCGCTTCCACTCCCGGGTCGCGAACCGGATGCGCGTCGACCGGGTGCTACTGGCCGGCGACGCCGCGCACATCGTGTCACCGTTCGGGGCGCGCGGCCTGAATTCCGGTGTCGCCGACGCCGAGAACGCGGCGTGGAAGCTCGCATTCGTCCTGCGCGGCTGGGCCGACGAAGCGCTGCTCGAGACGTACCACACCGAGCGGCACGCGGCGGCCGTCGAGAACATCGCGGTCACCACGGCGACGATGGATTTCCTCGTGCCGCAGTCCGAGGGCCAGCACCGGCACCGGCGCGACGTGCTCACCGCGGCGGTCACCGACCCGCAGGCCCGGGTGAAGGTCGACAGCGGTCGCCTCGCCGAGCCGTTCTGGTACATCGAGTCACCCTTGACCACAATCGATCCGGAACGGCCGTTCGCCGGGCGCCCCGAGCGTGGCTGCACCCCAGCCGCGGCGCCGGGAATCCTCGTGCCCGACACCCCGGTGACGCTGCGCGGTGGTGCCGGCACCCGGCTCCGCGACATCGCCCGGTGCGGAATCCTTCTCCTGCTCGGTGACGGTGTGGACGTCGACGAGATCCGCAGCGCGGCCCTCGGCGCGGTGCACACACCGATCCGCCTCGTCCGGCTGTCGGAGATCGACAGCACCGGCGTCCTCACCGCCGCGTTGGACGCGAAGCCCGGCGAGGTGTGGGTCATCCGCCCCGACGCCTACATCGCGGCGGTCACCCACACGGTCGACGGGCTGGTGTCCGCGCTGCACCGGATCACCGAACCCGTATTCGCCGCAATGGAATCCCTCGTGGATCCAGATCGAGTCGTCGCAGCAGCTCCTCAGTAGCTCGGCGGCGACATCATCCAGAGCGCAACGGCGGGGTTGCCGTCGATCTCCCGGGCGCGGTGCGGGCGGGAGCTCGAGTACGCGACGCTGTCGAGTGCGTTGAGCACGTCGGTGTGCTCACCGATGGTGACCTCGATGCGGCCGGAGATGACGAGCAGAACTTCTTCGGAGTCGCCGTGTGCGTACAGCTCGTCGCCGGTGGTCCCGTACGGGTCGAACTCCCCGATGAACGATTCGAGCTGGCGATGGGTCGTCGGGGTGATGCGGACCTTGCGCGCGTTGGTGCCGAAGGCATTGAAATGGGCGGTGCGGTACCGGTGCACGGCGGTGGAGGATGCCTCGGTGAACAGCTCACCGACGTTCATCTGCAGGGTGGCGCAGATCCTCTGCAGGGTCGCGATGCTGGCCGTGTTGCGGTCCCGTTCGAGCTGGCTGAGAAACCCCTCACTGACCTCGGCTTTTGCAGCGACCTCGGCCAGCGTCAATCGCAGCGCGCGTCGTCGTGAGCGCAGCCGCGCACCCAGTGAGTGGGGATCGACCGCTGGGGAACCGTCGTCCGTCGATGCACTTGACATACCTCAGAAAGTACATCAGCCTTTGGTTGTGATCAAGATAACTTGATCTTAGGTAAAGAAAAATTGACCGTGGAGTCTCTCCATGCGAAACGGCCACCTTTCCCACTGGATGTCGCGAGATGATCTCGACACTCCGGCGACAGTCCCCTTGGACCGCGACCAAGAAGTCGATGTCGCGATCGTGGGCGGTGGACTCTCCGGTTTGTGGACCGCGTGGGCACTGACTCAGGCCGACCCCACACTGTCCGTCGCCGTGCTCGAAGCCGAGCGCCTCGGATTCGGAGCCTCCGGACGCAACGGCGGCTGGTTGTCGGCCAAACCCGTTGGAATCCGCGATGTTCTGGCACGTGAACACGGCGGTCGTGCCGGAGTCCTCGAGATCGAACAGCGACTGGAAGAATCCATACACGACGTCGTCGACGTGCTCGGCGCCCAGAACATCGACGCCCGCCACGGCGGCTGGATGCAGGTGGCCCGCTCGGCCAGCGAGCAGAACCGAATCGAAAGCTACCTTGCCAAGAGCCGTAGCTGGGGCATCGACGAAGGACACCTTCGCCTCCTCACCGCCGCAGAGGCGAGTGAGCGGGTGAATATCGCGGGTGTGACGGGCGCCCTGTACTCACCGGACAACTACTGCGTGGATCCCGTCAAGATGTTGCTCACTCTGGCGCGGACCGTTCAACGGGCCGGGGTGCGCATCTACACCTCGTCGCGCGTGGACACGATCGAGCCCGGCCGACTCTCCGTCGGCGCTCACACCGTGCGGGCACGTCGGCATGTCGTGGTCGCCACCGAAGGCTATTCCTCTCGCCAGCGGGGACAGCGCCGACGGATGCT
Organism: Rhodococcus sp. LB1; assembly: GCF_001583455.1. NCBI lineage: Bacteria > Bacillati > Actinomycetota > Actinomycetes > Mycobacteriales > Nocardiaceae > Rhodococcus > Rhodococcus sp. LB1. The sequence continues at coordinate 40,175 of NZ_LTCZ01000417.1, forward strand.
CCCCCTCAACAGCGCGATGCTCGTGACCGATCAGCTCACCGACGATCAGTGGGAGCAGATCGGCTGGGCGCACGGTGACGGAGTGTCGGGTGCAGCCCACACGTACTTCTACGGCCAGCGAACGCCCGATGGGCGCATCGCGATCGGCGGCCGCGGCAAGCCGTACCGATTCGCCTCCGGCTTCGACCGTGACGGTGAAGTCGACCAGCACACCATCGCTGCACTGACCAACCTCCTGGCGAACCTGTTCCCGCACGTTCCCCTCGCTCCGGCCCACGCGTGGTGCGGCGTACTCGGGGTGTCCCGCGACTGGTCGCCGTTCATCGACAACGACCCCAGCAGCAAGATCCTGCGCGTGGGTGGCTACGCCGGCCAGGGGCTGACAGCCGCCCATCTCGCCGGCCGCATCGCCTCCGACCTGATCCTGCAGGGCGATACCAAGCTCCCCACACTGCCCTGGGTTCGCCAGATGCCCAGACGTTGGGAACCCGAACCGCTTCGGTGGATCGGCGCACACGGCCTTTATCGCGTCTACTCGATCGCCGACATTCTCGAGGCCCGGTCGGCCCGCCCTCGAACCTCCCGACTCGCGCTGCTGGCCGACAAGATCGCCGGGCGCTGATCTCTCGCCACCAGCACGCGCTCAGCGCCGAGGCACCGGTGCGCACTTCACCCCTTCCCCGAACACAGGGAGAGACATGACCGAGATCGACAAGAGCGTCGCAACCGAGGACCGCCCCACGGTGGAGCGGAAGAGGTCCGAGTCGCTCGGGCAACCCAAGGGTCTATGGAACCTGGCGTTCACCGAACTCTGGGAGCGTTTCAGCTTTTACGGCTTGCAGGGAGTTCTCAGCTTCTATCTGTTGTACTCACTCAGCGACGGCGGCCTCGAACTTGCGCCGGCGACCGCGGTCAGCATCGTCGGAGCCTACGGCGGCTCGGTGTACCTGTCTCAGATCCTCGGCGCATGGATCGCCGATCGGCTGATCGCGCCACGCAGAATGGTCCTCTACGGCGCCGTCATCATCACCGCCGGGCACCTGGCACTCGCGGTCCTCGACGGCCTCGGGGGTTTGGCTGTCGGGCTCGCGCTGATCGTTCTGGGCACGGGCGCTTTGAAGACGAACATCACGTCGATAGTGGGCATGCTCTATGCGAACAATCGCGCCGCACGCGACGCCGGTTTCTCGTACTTTTACATGGCCATCAACACCGGTTCCGCAGTCGGACCGCTGCTCACCGGATTCACTCAGAGCCGATGGGGATTCCACGCAGCCTTCGGCCTCGCCGCCATCGGGATGGTTGGCGCGCTCATCCAGTACTCGTGGAAGATGCGCGACCTTCCCGCCGAGGCCGGTGTCGTCAAGAATCCCATCGCTCGCACGCGCCTGCCCTACGCGTTCGCCGCCGTCGCTGCCGTGACTGCGTTCGTGGTCGCCCTCTGGCAGCTCGGGCTCGTAGACAACACCAACCTTTCGCAATTCGTCGGGGTCGTCATCCTCGTCGCCGCGATCATCTATTTCACCGTGATCCTGCGTTCGCGGAACGTGACACCGGCGGAGAAGCGTCGTATGAGGGGCTTCATCCCGCTGTGGATCGCAAGCCTGCTGTACTTCGGATTCCTGTTCCAGAAGTTCACCACCATCTCGGTGTTCATCAAGGATCGGGTTGATCTCGACGTCGGTGGCTGGCAGGTCCCCGCCCCCTGGCTGACCACCATCAGTCCGGTCTCCGCGGTCCTGCTCACCCCTCTCGTCGCCATGTTGTGGACGAAGCTCGGTACTCGCCAACCGACTACGTCCGCGAAGTTCGCCATCGGCCTGACCATGGTCGGCTGCGCCTACCTACTGCTGTTGCTCTCGCAATTCTTTCCTGACAAGACCGTGCCACCGCTGCTGGTTCTCGTCAGCATGGCCATTGCCGGTTCATCCGAAATCTTCGTCGGCCCGGTCGGACTCGCACTGGCAACGCGCATCGCACCCGATCGGTTCAAGGCGCAGAGCGTGGCACTGCTCTTCCTGACCCTCGCCGGTGGATCAACGCTCTCCGGCCTACTCGGCGGACTGTTCACCACAATCTCCCCGGGAACCTTCTTTCTCCTCGTCGGTTCCGGGGCCGTCCTACTGGGAGCAGTACTGCTCGCCGTCTCGCGCAACATCGAAGCACTGACCGACAGCAGATAGTGAGGGCACTGGCACGGTCGACGTAGACCGCGGTCAGTTCCGGCTCAGCCGTGCGGGATCCAGATCCAGTCTTCGCAGCAGCTGGGCGTTGAGGGCGACGACGATGGTGGAGACGGACATCAGGATCGCCGCCACGGCGGGTGAGATCGCGACCCCGGCGAACGCGAGGACCCCGGCGGCCAGAGGGACGGCAATGACGTTGTATCCGGTGGCCCACACCAGGTTCTGCCACATCTTGCGGTAGCTCGCCTGCGACAGGTCGATGATCGAGAGGACGGCGCGGGGGTCGTCGGCGGCGAGGACGACGCCGGCCGATTCGATGGCGACGTCCGTGCCGGCGCCGATCGCGACGCCGACGTCCGCGCGGGCGAGTGCGGGCGCGTCGTTGACGCCGTCGCCGACCATCGCCACCCGGTGACCGCGCGCCTGGAGTGCGGCCACCTCGGCGTCCTTGTTCTCCGGGAGCACGTCGGCGAACGCTTCGTCGATCCCGAGATCGGTGGCGACGGCGTCGGCGACCTGGCGGGCGTCGCCGGTGATCATCGCGACCTTCACACCGCGCTCGTGCAGGGCGTCGATCGCCTGCCGCGACTCCTCTCGGACGGCGTCCTCGAGCGCCACCGCGCCGAGCACCCGCCCGTCGCGGACCAGGTGGAGGACGGAGGCGCCGCGCTCGACCCACCGTTTCGTCTGCGCCGCAACGTCACCGGGGACCGTCATGTTCAGTTCGGCGAGCATCGCCGGTCCGCCGACGGCCACTTCCATGCCGTCGACGTTCGCACGCACCCCGCGTCCGGGCAGTGACCGGAAGTCGGACGCGGTGCGCCGCTCGTCCGCAGGCACGTTCGCGGCCGCCTCGGCGACGATGGCCCGCGCGACCGGGTGCTCGCTGTCGGCCTCCACGGCGGCGGCGAGCGCGAGCAGTTCGGTCTCGGTGACGCCCGCGGTGGTGACCACCCCGGTGATGGCGTGCCTGCCCTGGGTCAGTGTGCCGGTCTTGTCGAACAGGACGACGTCGACGTTGCGCATGCGTTCGAGCGCCAGCCGGTCCTTCACGAGGACACCGGCCTTCGCGGCGCGTTCGGTGGAAATAGCGATCACGAGGGGTATCGCCAGGCCGAGCGCGTGCGGGCAGGCGATCACCAGAACGGTGACGGTCCGCACCACGGCCTCGTCCACGTTGCCGAGCAGCGACCACACCACGAACGTGAGAAGCCCTGCGATCGAGGCGAAGTAGAACAGGAACGCCGCGGCGCGGTCCGCGAGGGCCTGTGCCCGGGACGAGGAGGACTGCGCGTCGGCGACCAGTCGCTGGATGCCGGCGAGGGCGGTGTCCTCCCCCACCGCGCCCACCTGGATGCGCAGCGCGCTGTCGGTGGCGACGGTGCCGGCCACCACGGTGTCGCCGACCGACCGTGGGACAGGGTTGGACTCGCCGGTGATCATCGATTCGTCGACCTCCGCACGGCCGTCCTCGACGGTGCCGTCGGCGGGGATGCGGCCACCGGCCCGCACCAGCACCAGGTCGCCGGTGGCGAGTTCGGAGACGGGCACTTCGGTGACGCCGTCGTCGGTGACCCTGTCGGCGGTGTCCGGCAGCAGCGCGGCGAGCGCGTCGAGGGCACCGGACGCCGACCCCAGCGCCCGCATCTCGAGCCAGTGTCCGAGCAGCATGATGACGATGAGAAGCGCCAGCTCCCACCAGAAGTCGAGGTTGAATCCGCCGATCTGCAGGGTCGTCACCCACGACGCGAGGAACGCGACCGTGATCGCCATGCCGATCAGCAGCATCATGCCGGGCCGCCGCGACTTCAGTTCACTCCACGCGCCGGTGAGGAACGGCGCACCGCCGTAGAAGAAGATCGCGGTGCCGACCACCGGCGGAATCCACGACGCACCGGGGAAGTCGGGGACGGTGTAGCCGAGGAGGTCGGCGAACATGTGGCTGAACACCACCACCGGCACCGACAGCGCGAGGCTGATCCAGAATTTCTGCCGGAACACCTCACCGTGCGCCCCGTGACCGGCGTGCCGATCCGTGTGGTCACCGTGTGCGTCGTGTCCGGCGTGTCCGGTGTGCCGGACCTGTTCCACTTCCTGCTGCTGATGATCGTGAGACATGCCTGCTCCCTCGGAAGCTGCTCTCGTGGTCTGGTTTCAGGAACGCACCAGTCGTGCGATGGCGTCGGTGGCTTCCTTGATCTTCGCGTCGGCCTCGGTGCCGCCGGCGACGGCGGCGTCGACGACGCAGTGGCTGATGTGGTCTTCGAGCAGACCCAGCGCCACGGCCTGCAGCGCCTTGGTCATCGCGGAGACCTGGGTGAGGATGTCGATGCAGTACTTCTCGTCCTCGACCATCCGTTGCAGACCCCGCGCCTGGCCCTCGATGCGGCGCAGGCGCTTGAGGTAGTCGTCCTTGGCGCTGATGTACCCGTGGCCGTTCGTGTGGTCGTGGTCGGTGGTCGGTTGCTCGGTCATTGTGATTCCCCTCGGGTGGGAGTGGTCAGGGGCTGGAAGCGGCGCAGTCGCAGGCTGTTGCTCACGACGAACACCGATGAGAATGCCATGGCGGCACCGGCCAGCATGGGGTTGAGCAGGCCCGCCGCCGCCAGTGGCAACGCCGCGACGTTGTAGGCGAAGGCCCAGAACAGGTTGCCCTTGATCGTGCTCAACGTCCTGCGCGACAACCGGATTGCGTCGGCCGCGGCCCGGAGGTCGCCGCGTACCAGCGTGAGGTCGCTGGCCTCGATGGCCACGTCCGTGCCGGTTCCCATGGCGAGACCGAGGTCGGCCTGAGCGAGGGCGGCGGCGTCGTTGACCCCGTCGCCGACCATCGCGACCACCTTGCCCTCGGCCTGCAGACGCTTGATCACGTCGACCTTGTCCTGAGGCAGCACCTCGGCGACGACGTCGCCGATACCGACCTGGGCGGCGATCGCCCGGGCCGCGGAATTGTTGTCGCCGGTGAGCATGATCGGGGTGAGGCCCAGTTCGCGGAACTGCGACACTGCCTCGCGCGACGTCGGCTTCACGGTGTCGGCGACCACGAGCACGCCGCGCGCCTGGCCGTCCCAGCCGATACCGACGGCGGTCTTGCCCTCCGACTCCGCCGCGTCGACGGCGCGCTGGAGTTCCGTGGTGAGGCGCAGCGACCAGTCGCGGAGCAGTTTCGCGCGGCCGATGACCACCGCGTGTCCGTCGATCATGCCCTGGACGCCGAGTCCCGCGATGTTGGTGAACTGTTCGACGTCGGGCAGCGTCGTCAACCGGTCCCGTGCCGCGCGGGTGATCGCCCGTGCGATGGGATGCTCGGACGCGTCCTCGAGGGCGCCGGCGAACCGCAGAACCTGCTCCGCGTCCTGGCCGTCCGCGGCGACGACGTCGTGCAGCGACATGGTGCCGGTGGTGACGGTGCCGGTCTTGTCGACGACCACGGTGTCGACTCGCCGCGTCGATTCCAGAACTTCCGGTCCCTTGATCAGGATGCCCAGCTGGGCCCCGCGTCCCGTGCCCACCATGAGTGCGGTCGGGGTGGCGAGTCCGAGCGCACACGGGCACGCGATGATCAGGACGGCGACCGCGGCGGTGAACGCGGCGGCGACCGAACCGCCGGTGCCGATCCAGAAACCGAGGGTCGCGACCGACAACGCGATCACGATGGGGACGAAGATGCCGGAGATTCGGTCGGCCAGGCGTTGCACCTCGGCCTTGCCTGTCTGCGCGTCCTCGACCATCCACGCCATCTGCGCGAGCTGCGTGTCGGCTCCGATCCGGCTGGCGCGAACCACGATTCGGCCGCCGACGTTGACCGTCGCACCCGCCACCTCGGCGTCCGGTGACACCTCGACCGGCACGGATTCACCGGTCAGCATCGACGCGTCCACCGCCGACGAACCTTCGACGACGACGCCGTCGGTGGCGATCTTCTCGCCCGGCCGGACCACGAAGAGGTCGCCGACCTCGAGCTGGTCGATGCCGATCAGCTGTTCGGTGCCGTCACGCAGCACCGAAACCTCTTTGGCGCCCAGTTCGAGCAGCGCCCGCAGTGCCGCTCCCGCCCGCCGTTTGGCGCGGGCCTCGAAGAAGCGGCCGGCGAGGATGAACGTGGTGACGCCGGCGGCGGCCTCCAGATAGATGTTGCCGGTGCCGTCGACCCGCGCGATCGTGAGCTCGAACGGGTGCGTCATCCCCGGCATGCCTGCGGTGCCCCAGAACAGGGCGTACAGCGACCAGCCGAACGCGGCCAGCGTGCCCATCGACACCAGGGTGTCCATGGTCGCGGTGCCGTGCCGCAGGTTCGTCCAGGCGGCCTTGTGGAACGGCCAAGCACCCCAGACCACGACCGGGGCCGCGAGGGTGAGCGAGAGCCACTGCCAATTCGTGAATTGCAGCGCCGGGATCATCGCCATCGCGATGACGGGGACCGTCAGCACCGCCGACACGAGCAGCCGCTGTCGCAGTTCCGCCGCCGGGTCCTCTTCCTCCGGGGCCGGGGGCTTCACCTCGGGCAGTCGCGCCGTGTATCCGGCCTGCTCGACCGTGGCGACGAGGTCTTCGGGCGAGACGTCGGCGGCGTCGTAATGGACGCGGGCCTTCTCCGTCGCGTAGTTGACGGTCGCGGTGACGCCGTCCAGTTTGTTCAGCTTGCGCTCGATGCGGTTGGCGCACGACGCGCAGGTCATTCCGCCGATGGCCAGTTCGATCTGGGAATCGGGCGGTGCCGCGATGTCGGTCGAGGGGGTCATCACTTCTCCTCCGGTCCGGCGGTGGCGGTGAACTCCGCGGTGTGGACGGCACCGGCGTGCTGGAAGTCCAGGAACAGCCGGTAGTCGCCCGGACTGGGCGCGGTGACGGCGAAGTCGATCCCGGGGCCCGCCGCGGTGACGCCGTCGCCGGGATGTCCGTCCGGGTGCACGTGCAGGTATCCGAGGTCGGTGGTGCGCAGCGCCACCAGGTGACCGTATGCGCCGAGGTACGGCTGCAGATCGGTGACGGGCTGACCGTCGCGGCTCACCGAGAGCGCCACGTTCGACGTCTCCCCCGGCCGCAGCGCGCCGTCGAGCGTGACGGTGTACCCGTCCACGGTGGCGGTCGCTGCGGGAGCGGGCAGTTCCTGTGGGTCGTAGGTGCCCGCGACGCGCAGGTCCGTGCCCAGGGTGACGCCTTCCCCGCCTGCCGGGGTGAAGTCCGCGAACACGCGGTAGTCGCCGCCGCGGGTGAGGTCGAGGGGGACGCTCCACGTTCCGGTCGCGTCGAGCGTCGGGTGGACGTGCTGGAACCCGGCGAGATCCCGGCGCACGACGATCAGGTGCAGCAGTTTCTCGTGCTCCACGGTGTAGTCCGTCACGGGTACCCCCGAGTGGTTCGTGATCCGGAACTGCACCGGGACCGCGGCACCGGCGGTGACGTGGTCGGATGCCAGTTCGAGGGTGTAGCCGTCGGCAGTGGGCGTCAGTCCGCCCGGGGTCGCGTCGGCGACGGCGTCGTGGCTCGAGGTGTCATGGCCTGTCGCGCCGTGTCCGTCGTCCTCGGCCGTGTGCGCGGCGGGCTCGGCGACGTCCGGGCCGGCAACCGACCCGAGAGCGAGCGCGGCGCCGAAGATCACGACGAGGCCGACGGTGAATCCGGCGAACTTGCCGGTTGCGTTCATGGTGGGGCTCCTGTGGTGGAGTGGCTGCGCTGGAGATACCGGCTCAGCCGGCGACGGAATATCCGGCTTCTTCGACCGCACCCGCGACGGCACTCGGATCGAGGTCCGCGGTGCTGTCGATGACGACCTTGCCGGTGGCCAGGTCGACGTCCACGGAGGTGACGCCGGGGAGGGCGCTGATCTCCTCGGTAACCGAGGACACGCAGTGGTTGCAGGTCATGCCGGTCACGGTGACGCTCGAGGTGCTCACAGTTCTGCCTCTCTTCGGGATGTCGATGCTGTATTCGATAACTACCATACCCCCCTACCGTATTCCCGCAAGTGTGTGCCGAGTCCCGCGTTCCTCTCACACACACGCCCGGAAAAGTGATTGAGTGAGGTACCGCATCTCACCCCACTGGGAAACGGAGCCTGGCAATGTCGATGGACAAGTTGCGCAGCCAAATGCTGCGCCGCAAACCCCTCACCGAGGTCGAGGACGACACTCCGCCCGACGAACGGCTGACCAAATCGCTCGGCCTGTGGCAACTCACCGCGATCGGCGTCGGCGGCATCATCGGCGCCGGCGTCTTCTCACTCGCCGGTTCGGTCGCGCATTCCGTCACCGGTCCGGCCGTGCTGATCTCCTTCCTGATCGCCGGCATCGCCAGCGCCGCGGCCGCACTGTGTTACGCCGAGTTCGCCGGAATGATCCCCAAGGCCGGATCGGCCTACACCTACGGTTACGTGGCGCTCGGCGAGATCGTCGGCTGGTTCATCGGCTGGGACCTGCTGCTCGAATACATTGCGGTGGCGGCCGTCGTCGCCATCGGCGTGTCCGGGTACTTCCGGTTTCTCCTCGAACAGATCGGCATCAGTCTGCCCGACTGGATGATGGGCGCGCTGGGCACCGGTGACGGGCACGTGTTCGACGTCTTCGCGGCCCTGTTCTGCCTCGGCACCGCCTGGGTGCTCTCGCGCGGAATCCGCAGTGTCGGTCGATTCGAGACGATCGCGGTGGCGATCAAGGTCGCGCTGGTCGTCCTCATCATCGCGCTGGGCGTCTTCCACATCGACAGCGCCAACTACACCCCCTACTTCCCGTTCGGCACCGCCGCCGTCTTCACCGGTGCGGCCACCGTGTTCTTCGCGGTGTTCGGATACGACGCGATGAGCACGGCCGCCGAGGAGTCGAAGGACGCCACCAAGCACCTGCCGAAGGCGATCCTGTATTCCCTCGGCATCGCGATGACGCTGTACGTCCTGGTCACCCTGGTGCTGACCGGAATGCAGAAGTACACCGAGATCAGCCCCGAGAGCGGGTTCTCCACCGCGTTCGAATCGGTCGGCATGCCCGGGGTCGCGAACATCATCGCGGTCGGGGCCATCGTCGGCATCATCACCGTCGTGCTCACCTTCATGCTCGGGGTGACCCGCGTCTGGTACGCGATGAGCCGGGACGGCCTGCTCCCGGAATGGTTCGCGAAGACGCACCCGGTCCGCAAGGTGCCGACCCGGGTCACCTGGATCGTGGGCGTCGGGTCGGCTCTGCTGGCCGGGTTCTTCCCCATCAACACCGTCGCGGAACTCACCAACATCGGGATCCTGTCGGCGTTCATCGTCGTCTGCATCGCGGTCGCGGTGCTCCGGCGCACCCGCCCCGACGTCCCCCGCTCCTTCACGCTTCCGTTCATGCCGGTGGTCCCGATCATCGGCGTCGTGTTCTCCGGCTGGCTCATCCTGTCGCTGCCGTGGGAGACGTGGCTGCGGTTCGGGATCTGGCTGATCCTCGGCCTGATCGTGTACTTCTTCTACTCCCGCACACACTCCAAGCTCGAAGTGGCAGAGCCGGTGCCGCGTGGCTGACGAAAACCGGAAACGGGTGGACGCGACCACCCTGACCGGTGTTCCCGCGACGATGATGTGGACCCTCCGCAACCGTGCCGTCGAGGCGTCGCGTCCCGACGGCACGTTGGTCGACCCGCTCGCCGTGACGCTCTACGAGACACTCGACTATCCGTACGAGAACTTCGGGAAGCCGAGCCAATCCCACGCTCTGCGCGCTCGGGCCTTCGACGACGAGATCCGGGCGTTCCTCGCCGATCACCCCGGCGGAACGGTCGTCGCGCTCGGCGAAGGGTTGCAGACCAGCTACTGGCGGATCGATGACCCCGACGTCCGGTGGGTGTCGATCGACCTGCCCGAGGTGGTCGCGCTACGCAGGCAACTGCTGCCAGGCGAACCGAACGTCACCACACTCGCCGTGTCCGCGCTGGACCGTTCGTGGATGGACCACGTCGACACCGGCCGGGCCGTGTTCGTCTCGGCGGAGGGCCTGCTGATGTATCTGCCCGCCGACGAGTCGCTGTCCCTGATCGGCGACTGCGCCCGGCGTTTCCCCGGCGGCCGGATGATGTTCGATTCGGTGCCGAAATGGGTCAGCCGCAAGACGCAGAAGGGAATGCGGATTCACGGCGACTACACCGTCCCGCCGATGCCGTTCCACCTCTCCGCCGGCGACGCGGCGGACCTGCCCGGTCAGGTGCCGGACCTCGCGTTCACCCGCGAGGTGATGCTGCCCCTCGGCCGGGGCCTGTGGGGGTCGACCCTGCTCCGCAGGCTGTCGGATCTGCGGCCGCTGCGCGACTCGCGTCCGACGCTGACCCTCTGCGGATTCGCGGGCTGAACCCCTCCGACGAGCGATGTGGGCCGACCCGCAGCAGAATGGTGCAATGGCGGACCGCGGATTCACCCCGACACAGCTCGCGGCACGTGCCGCGTACCTGCTTCGCGGCAACGACCTCGGCACGATGACGAGTGCCGCGCCGCGCCTGTACCCGCACATGTGGAGTTGGGACGCGGCGTTCGTCGCGGTCGGCCTGGCGCCCCTGAGCGTGGAGCGGGCGGTCGTCGAACTCGACACCCTGCTGTCGGCGCAGTGGAAGAACGGGATGATCCCGCACATCGTGTTCGCGAACGGCGTCGACGGATACTTCCCCGGTCCCGGGCGCTGGGAGTGCGGGACCCTCGCTGCGCACGCGCCGAGCGGCACGCAGACGTCGGGGATCACCCAGCCGCCCGTGCACGCCATCGCGGTGCAGCGCATCCTCGACCACTCGCGCAGGCACGGTCGCAGCACCCGCGCCGTCGCGGAGGAGTTCCTCGACCGGCGCTGGCCCGACCTCGTGCGCTGGCACCGCTGGCTGGCCAACGCCCGCGACCTCGACGGCAACGGCCGGATCGCGCTGTACCACGGCTGGGAGTCCGGTATGGACAACTCGCCGCGCTGGGACCACTCGTACGCCAACGTCGTGGCCGGGGTGATTCCCACGTATCTGCGCGAGGATCTGTCCCACGTCGCCGACACCGGACAGCGGCCGTCCAACGGCGAGTACGACCGCTACCTGTGGCTGCTCGAGGAGATGAAGACGGTCCGCTACGACGACACGGAACTGGCCACCGCCATGAGCTTCGCGGTGGAGGACGTGTTCGTCAGCGCCGTGTTCTCGATGGCGTGCGAGGTGCTCGCGACCATCGGCGAGGAACACTCGATGCCGAACTCCGACGTCCGGGAACTGCACGGGTGGGCGGCCCGGTTCCGGCAGGGCGTCCTCACCACCACCGACCAACGGTCCGGGGCGGCACGCGATTTCGATCTGCGCAGCGGCCGGTGGATTTCCACCGAAACCCTCGCCATGTTCTCCCCCCTGCTGTGCGGCGGCCTGAGCCGGGACGCCGAACGCGCCCTGCTCCGCACGTTCGAGGGACCGAAATTCTGCGGCCACCCCGACCTCCGGTACGCCGTGCCGCCGTCGACGTCGCCGGTGTCGGGCGACTTCCGCCCGCGCGAGTACTGGCGCGGTCCGGTGTGGCCGGTGATGACGTGGCTGTTCTCCTGGGCGTTCGCCCGGCGCGGGTGGGCCGAGCGCGCCCACCTGCTGCGGTCCGAGGGGCTGCGGCAGGCGAGCGACGGCAGCTTCGCCGAATACTACGAACCGTTCACCGGTCAGCCCCTCGGCAGCATGCAGCAGTCGTGGACGGCCGCCGCGGTCCTGGACTGGTTGGGCTAGCGCCACCCGTGAGTACTTATTAACCGCGGGACGTTAATAAGTACTCACAGGCGCTAGTCGCACAGCCGGATCGGGCCGAGGTCTGCGTATCGGTCGCCGGGACCGGGGTTGTCGGCCGGGGTGGCGCCGCCCAGATGGTGCATCACGCCCCAGACGGCGTTGAGCGCGGTCTGCACGGCGCCCTCCGCCCAGCCCGCGGTCCACGAGATGTCGTCGCCGGCAAGGAAGATGCCGCGGTGCCGCGGGTCGAGTTCGTCCTGGACGAAATGACTGAACAGCCGCTCCTGGTAGCGGTAGTGGCCGGGGAGGTTCGCCTTGAACGCACCCATGAAGTCGCGTTCGGTCTCCCAGGACAGCGTGACCGGAGTCGAGATGATGTGACTGCGGAAGTCGACTCCCGGGTAGATCTCCTCGAGCGACTTGATCATGAGGTTCATCCGCTCCGTCGCGTCGAGCGGCAGCAGCTTGAGCGAATCGTCGGACCACGTGTAGGACAGGCAGATCAGGCCGGGCTTGTCGTCACCGTGGTCGAGCAGGTAGGTGCCGCGGCTCATCCGGTCCGTCAGGGTCATGCTGACGAGGTCGCGGCCGGTGACCGGATCCTTGTCCTTCCAGAACGGACGATCCACGAGGGCGAACACCTTCGTCGACCCCATGTAGTGGGTTCGCTCGATCGCGGTCCAGTGGTCGATCGGGAACAGGTCGTCGTCGCAGTGAATGTTGTTGAGCAGCATCCAGCTCTGCGCCGTGAAGACGGCGGCGGGGTACGTGCGGATTTCCCCGGACGAGTCGGTGACCGTCACCTGGTGCGGTGCGGTCCTCCGGACCTCGGTGACCCGGGGACGGGTGCTTCCGCCGTTCAGTGCGCGCACCGACGTGCCGTCCGGCCAGTGCGCCATGCCCGTCGGGGTGTCGGTCCACAGGCGCAGGGGCAGCTGCTGCGACCCGCCGACGATGCCGCGGTGGTGATCGTCGGCGGCGGTGATGACGACGCGCAGGATCTCGAGAATCGAGTTGGGGAAGTCGGTGTCCCAGCCGCCCGTTCCGAAACCGACCTGCCCGAACACTTCCCGATGCCGGAACGACGCGAAGTGCTTGGACGAGGCGAGGAAACCGTAGAACGTCTGATCGTCCAGCCGGACCACCAGGTCGTTCCAGATGCGCTTGAGTTCGGCGGTGTCGCGGTCGCGGATCGCTTGCTGGAGCGGAATCAGCTCGGCGTGATCCTCGAGCGTGCGCTGCCACGCATCCGACACCTCCCGGAACACGGGCGGCAGGTCGTCGAGGTGCTGCGCGTAGTAGCTTTCGCCCTTGAGGTCGATGACCGTGCTGGGGGTGCTGTCGGCGAGCGGGTTCGGGAACGCCTCGGTCCGCAGTCCCATGGCGTCGAGGTAGTGGAACAGGGTGGTCGACGACGGTGGGAACCGCATCGCGCCCATCTCGGCGACCACGTCCGGGTGCCCGTCGAACGGCTGCGACCGCATCCGGCCACCGATCTGATCGGCTTCGTAGACAATCGGTTTCAGGCCGAGCTTCATCAGCTCGTACGCCGTGACCATCCCCGACAGTCCGCCGCCGATGACTGCCACCTCGGTGCCGTGGCGGTCGGCGGGCACCGCGCCGAGACCCGAGCGGTGCGCGATGTAGTCGTCGTAGGCGAACGGGAAGTCGGGGCCGAACATGGTGAGCGGCCGGGGATCGGTGTCCGCGGCGGTGCTGTCCGGGGTGACGGGGATCGTCATGAAGTCTTCTCCTGCATGAAGGGGTAGAGGTCGACGCGTCGGTCGTCGAGGTGGGTGTTCTCACGGCGGGATCGGTGGAGGACGTCGAGTTCGAGGTCGACGATCGCCAGCTCTTCGTGGCGGCCGGCGCGGGCGAGTTCGGTGCCGTCGGGCGCGATCGCACAACTGGATCCGCAGTAGTCGAGGTCGGCTTCGGTGCCGCACCGGTTGACGTACGTGACGAACAGCTGACTCTCGTACGCACGGGTCGGGACGACGCTCTCCGCGATGAATTCGTACGGGCTCATCAGGCCGGTGGGGACGACGAGCCACTGTGTTCCCCGGTCGGCATGTGCGCGAACGGCTTCCGGAAACTCGACGTCGTAGCAGATCAGGAGTCCGCACCGGATTCCGGCGTGGTCGAACTGGACCACCAGTTCGTCGCCCGCGGCGAAGTGCGACCGGTCGAGTTCGCCGAACAGGTGGGTCTTGCGGTAGTTCGCGAGCGACGTCCCGGACGGGTCGAACACCTGCACGCTGTTGTAGACGACGCCTGCGTCCGCCTCGGGGTATCCGTAGACGACGGCGATTCCGGACTCGCGTGCGATCTCCGAGATCCGCGCCGCGATCGGTCCGTCGGCGGGTTCGGCCCGCTCCGCGATCAGGGATCCGATGTTGTAGCCGGTGGCCGCCATCTCCGGGCAGACCAGGATGGACGCCCCGGACGCCGCCGCCGTCTGCGCGGCCGACGCGATAGCGGAGAGGTTCGCCGCGACGTCGAAGGAGAGTTCGGGACCTTGGAACAGTGCTGCCCTCATGGTGCCGGCACCCTTTCCGGGCTGTTGCGGAGTTCGGACTTGCGGACGCCGTACGCGAAGTAGATCGCGAGCCCGACTGCCATCCACAGCGCGAACGCCACCCACGTCGAGACGCCGAGACCGAACAGCAGCAGCGCGCAGAACACGACGCCGAGGACCGGCATCAGCGGGAACAGCGGGGTCCGGAAGCTGCGGTGCAGGTCGGGGTGGCGGCGGCGCAGGATGATCACGGCGATGTTGACGAGCATGAACGCGAACAGCGAGCCGATGCTCGTCGCGTCGGCCAGTTCGCCCAGCGGCACGAATCCGGCGAGCGCGGAGACGACGCCACCGACGACGACGATGTTGACGACCGGCACCCGGGTGCGCGGGTTGACGCGCGAGAAGACCCGTGGAACGAGACCGTCGAGCGACATCGCGTACAGGATCCGGGTCTGCCCGTACATCACGGCGAGGACGACGCTGGCGATGGCGATCACCGCGCCCGCCGACAGGAGGATGGCGGGCCAGGTGCTGGTGGTCGCGGCATTCAGGATGGTCGCGAGTGCGGCGCCCTCACCCGCGATGTCCTGCCAGGGCATCGCGCCGACGGCCGCGATCGCGACCAGGCAGTAGAGGATCGTGACGATCAGGAGCGAGAGGATGATGGCCCGGGGAAGGTCGCGTTTCGCGTTCTTCGCCTCGTCGCCTGCGGTCGAGGCGGCGTCGAACCCGATGTAGGCGAAGAACACCTGGGACGCCGCGGCCGTCACACCTGCCGCGCCGAGGGGGATGAACGGCGTGAAGTTTCCGGCGCGGAACGCGGTGAACGCGACAGCGCAGAAGAACACGAGGACGAGGATCTTCAGTGCGACCATGACCGTGTTCACCAGGGCGCTCTCGGACGCTCCCCGGGTCAGCAGTGCCACCGCGACGAGCACGATGATGATGGCGGGCACGTTGACGATGCCGCCCGCTCCCGGTGATTCGCTGATCGCGGCGGGTAGCGAGATACCGAACATGCCGTGGAGTAGTTCGTTGATGTACTCGCCCCAGCCGACGGCGACGGCCGCGACCGAGACACCGTACTCGAGCATCAGGCACCAGCCGCAGATCCACGCGAAGAGTTCGCCCATCGTCGCATAGGTGTACGAGTAGGAGCTGCCGGAGACGGGGATGCTGCCTGCGAGTTCCGCGTAGGAGAGGGCGGAGAAGAGGGCGGTGAACGCCGCGAGCACGAAGGCGAGGACCACGGCGGGGCCGGCCTTGGGTGTCGCCTCGCCGAGGATGACGAAGATGCCCGTCCCCAGCGACGCACCGATGCTCAGTGCGGTGAGGTGCACCAGGCCCATCGACCGCTTGAGGCCGTGACCGGGTTCCTGGTCGTTGCGCGCCACGATCGCCTCGACCGATTTGCGGGCGCGGAGTGCGCCGGCCAGTCCCGGCGGGCGCGGAGAAATCTTGGTGATGTCCAACGTTGAGCTCCTGAGCGGTGGAGTGATGTGGACAACAATGAACGGGCGAGCCGTGACTGTCAACACATGTTTCCTAAACCGCTTGACGGTTTCCTAGCGGGAGGTGGGTCGGACGTCGTCCGGTAGTGCGGGGGCCAGAATCCACAGAACGGTCGCGGTGTCGTCGCCGAGCGCGCGGAAGCTGTGTGGCAGCTGGGGCGAGAAGGTGAACGCGTCCCCGGTCGCGAGCGACACGTCCTCCCCGGCCCCCGGACCGTTGAAGGAAATGCAGATCCGGCCCGAGACGACGTAGACGAAGGCGACGTCGACCGGCAGTTCGTACGTTTCCGAGCCGCTCCCGCCGCCGGGCTCGATCAGGCTCAGGAGCGACTGGATGCGGCGCTCACCGAACGGTGTCAGCAGGAACTCGGCCATGCGCTCCCCGCCGAAACTGATCGGCGGGTAGTTGTCGGCCCGTACCACCTCACCTGCGGCGGAGCTCTCGAACAGCGACCCGACCGGAATGTTCAAGGCGGCGCAGATCCGCACCAGCGTGGCGACGGAGGCGCTCGCGTGGTCCCGTTCGATCTTCGACAGGTAGCCCTTGGTGATGCCGCAGCTCGCGGCCAGGTCGTCGAGGGTGAGGCGCTGGGCCTGCCGGGCCGCCTTGAGCCGGGGGCCGATCCTGGGCGCGTCGACGCCCGACGCACCTTCGGTTGCGAGCTCGTTCGCCATGCATCGATCCTTCGTTGTGTCTCGTATAGGAAACAAGTGTTGACAAGAATGCGTTCCAAGGAAACGATACGACGACGCCACGTCTCCGGCACACACCGAAGGATTCCGATGAGTACAGATGACATAAAGGGCCCCGTCGACGCGACCCGCATCCCGCGCTACGCCGAACCCAGCACGTTCGCCCGCCTCCCCCGGCTCGACGAGGTGTCCCGCGCCGACGTCACGGTGATGGGCGTCCCGTTCGACTCCGGCGTGAGCTACCGTCCGGGCGCACGCTTCGGCCCCGGCCACATCCGCGCCGCGTCGAAGCTTCTGCGTCCGTACAACCCCGCGCTCGACGTGCACCCCTTCGCGGCGCAACAGGTCGCCGACTTCGGCGACATCGGCGTCAACCCGTTCGACATCCAGGAGGCCCTGGCCACCGTCGACGGCGCCGTCACCGACCTGCGCAAGGACGGCTCGACCGTGCTGACGCTCGGCGGCGACCACACCATCGCCCTGCCGATCCTGCGGTCCCTCGCGCGCGACCACGGTCCCATTGCCGTCCTGCACTTCGACGCGCACCTCGACACGTGGGACACCTACTTCGGTGCCCCCTACACGCACGGCACCCCGTTCCGGCGGGCCAGCGAGGAGGGGCTCATCGACCTCGAGCGTTCGCAGCACATCGGCATCCGTGGCCCGCTGTACAGCAAGAAGGACCTCGAGGACGACGCTGTTCTCGGTTTCCAGGTCATCCGCTCCGACGACTACGAGGTGGACGGCGTCGCCAGCATCGTCGAACGGATGCGTCGACGGCTCGACGGCGGACCGGTCTACGTGTCCGTGGACATCGACGTCCTCGATCCCGCGCACGCGCCGGGCACCGGAACACCCGAGGCCGGCGGCATGACGTCCCGCGAGTTGCTGAACACCCTGCGCGGACTCGTCGGCCTGAACGTGGTCGGCGCCGACATCGTGGAGGTCGCGCCCGCATACGACCACGCCGAGATCACCGGCATCGCGGCAGCGCACGTTGCGTACGAGTTGCTGTCGGTGCTCGCGATCAACGCGTCGTCGGCCCCGGGCCGCGCCGCGCGTGGCGAGACGCTCCGGCAGGCGGCGTTCGTGACGAAGTGACGTCCGTTGCCACGTGCGGGAAGCGGGAAGACGTTACCCTCGGGCGCATGGCTATCGGGGTGAAGGTCCGAAGGTTCTCCAAGATCGCACCACTACTGCTCGCCGGTGCGCTCGCGGCCGCGGTGCCGGGGCATGCCGCCGCCGAACCTGTCAGAGGTCCGGACGTGGCCTCGTGGCAACACCCGGGCGGGTCGCCGATCGACTGGTTCGCCGTCCGCAACGCCGGCCACGACTTTTCGATGGTCAAGGCCACCGAGAGTCTCAATTACGTCAATCCGTTCTTCGTCCAGGACTGCCTCGCCATGCGCGTGGCCGGCGTTGCCCGCGGCGCGTACCACTACGCCGACCCCACCCAGTCGCCGGAAGCGCAGGCCGCGTTCTACTCGACGGTGGTGCTGGGAATCAACGGTCCGGGTGACATGCCTCCGGTCCTCGACCTCGAGCAATCCGGTGGGCTGCCGCCCGCGGCGTTGATCGACTGGACGCACCGCTACCTCAACACGGTCCAATCGCTCACCGGACGTCAGCCGATCATCTACACGTACCCGAACTTCTGGCGGACGGCGATGGCGAACACCAACGAGTTCGCCGGATACCCGCTGTGGATCGCCGACTACAACGGTCAGAACACGCCCGGCCCCCTCCCCGGCGGCTGGAGCAACTGGACGTTCTGGCAGTACACCAGCACCGGTCGTATCGCCGGCGTCAACGGCGACGTCGACCTCAACGTCTACAGCGGGGCGCAGGGCGACTTCGCGCGGTACTCCAACAGCGCATCCCCCTTCGGAAGCTGACGCCGACGGGCACGATCAATCCCGGCACACCGGATTTCCGGGGAACGCCGTGACGCCGACTCGGCAGCCGACGTCGGTCACGGCGTTCAGCCGCTCGACCGGCTCCTGAATCTCGAGCGCCGGCACGAGGCCGTCGGTCAGGAGTGCATTCTTGGTCGTCGGCGTCGTGGCCCGCTCGTCCAGCGTTCCGCGCACCCGCGCGAAGTTGACCAGTTCGTCGTACACCATCGACAGGGCCGCCTCGGTGGTCCGGTCTTCCGGGTGCAGGCCGGCGAAATCCACGCCCGTCTCGTATTCGTGGCGGACGGCGTGCGGACCCTGGTCGCAGGTGGGCTGGTTCAGATCGATCCGAAAGTCCGGCCCGGCCGGGCCCGGCGGTGTGATCGTGCCGGCGTCGGTGCAGACATGGTGCGAGATGCGATCGCCGAGTGCGTGAATGTAGATGCCGGTCCGCGCATTCCAGGAGTTCTCGCCGATCCAGGAGTCGAACTGTGACGACAGGACCGTGTCGGAGATGACCTGCTGCCCGGTCATGTTGGTGAACGGGATGGCGGCCGGAGTCTCCAGGCTGTAGGTGCCGTTGATCTGCACGGGATTCGCATCGCCGTAACACGTTGCGCCCGTGGCATAGTCGCCGTTCTCCGAGGGGTTCGTGAAACCTCCCGTGCACAACGGTGCGCCACTTCCCGGCCCGGCCAGGGCCCAAGTCCGCAGGTGCGTGAGCATGACTTCGTGCCGGGGATCGTCGACATCCGGTTGCAGGCCGTTGGGCAGGGGATCCACCGGTCCGCGCAGCGTGGGCAGGAAGTGGAAGAGGAACCCGCCGGTGGCGAAGTGGGTGCGTACCAGTCCGCTGATGTCCTTGGTGGTCAGTGCGCCGGCGTCGGGGACGAGTCGGCCGAAGATGTCGCGTGGGGCGAACGTGCCGAGGTCGGTCGCTTCGTCGTACGCCGCGATCCAGTAGGCATCCTGCTCGGAGAAGCCGACGGTGCGGGCGATGATGTACGTCGAGTCCGAATGCACGAGACTCCGTCCGCCGAGCGGGCGGCGCAACGTGAACCCGTAGCGGAGGAACGCCTCGGCGCCGCAGATCGGCGAGTTGGGATCGTCGAGTAGGCATTCGGGTGGCAGCGGAGCGCAGTTGTGCGGTGGTGCACCGTCCTCGGTGTAGCAAATATCCTCGGCGAATCCGTACACCGGTGGCGGTGACACGACGAAGGCGGCGGCGGTAAGCGTCAGCGCCACGATGGTTCCACCGACTCTTCGAGTGAATCTTCTCATCGAGGTGCACCTTTCGGTGTGGCCGAGTAGATCAACATTAACACCGGGGAACAGGCAGGATGCTCGGTTCTCGCAGGCGCCGAAATCAGTACGAGAACCCCAGTCTTCACCTGGTGAGGATCCCGGCGACCAGATTGATCGTCGTCGCGAGGATGACTGCACCGAAAACGTAGGACAACAGGCAGTGCCGGAGCGCGACCGCCCGAATCTCCGGGCTCGAGACGTCGGTATCGGATACCTGGTAGGTCATCCCGAGGTTGTAACTGAAGTAAAAGAAGTCGCGAAACGCGGGCGGGGCGGTGGAATTGAAATCTATACCACCCGTTGACTTTTCGGGACTAGATCCCTCGTAGTACAGAAAGGCGTATCGGGCCGCGTACATCAGATGCAGGGAAGCCCACGCCAGGAATACCCCGATCAGAGCCACGGCGGCGTGCGCGGTTCCCGCCGAGGATCCGCCCGCCACCTGAAGTGCGACGATTCCTCCGAGACCTCCCGAAGCCGCTGTCACCACGACCAATTCGTCGACTATCGGACGAAAATCCTCGCGTCCCACGTTGCGGCGAGTCGCCGCCGCATCCATCGGCCACAACACCGCCCAACCGGATACGACGAACACGGCGGCAGCGGCGGCGATGCCGACGAGAGCCCCCAACGCGGCTGTGATCACCAGGCCGCCGATGAAGCCCGCCGCGACACCGACCACCACCGCGGCGGCCACTCTCGGGATGGCGGAGGTCGGGAGAGGTACGTGCAATGCCTATGCCTCTTGCAGGAGGCGTCGAGGCCGGTGCGGCATCACCCGTGACGGGATCGGGTGAGCCGTCACCATCGGCGCTCCCCACGCCGGGTGGCGACGTTCAGGTCATCGCACGATTGCGGAGTCATGTGTGACCTCCTGAGTGTTGACACGGGGCGCCCGCGAGGGCAGACGGCAGGCCAGGGCGTACCAGCGACGTATTCCGAGCAGTCTATCCCGCCCACCGCTGTGATCGGACGGCGTTACCGTGATCAGTGAGCTCGATTGTGGGCGAACGTATTCGATCCACGACGGGCCGACGATGCCTTGGGGATTGCCCGAATCGGACGAGGAAGTGGAGAGGAGTACCAACTCCCTTTCCACTTTCAATTTATAGCGCACCGGGGGGCTTGCGGCAAGGCCCGGGTGGTGCCGCACAATTACCGGCCGAAGCCAGAACCTGCGGAAATGGGGGTCGCGAATTGCGTGTGTTGTTGTCGACGTATGGGTCACGTGGGGATGTCGAACCGTTGGTGGGACTCGTGGTGCGGTTGCGGGAACTCGGCGCGGAGGTGCGGGTGTGCGCGCCGCCGGACGAGGACTTCGCGCAGCGGCTGGCCGGGGTCGGTGTGTCGATGGTGCCCGTCGGCCGGTCGGCGCGCGCGCTGACGACTGCGGCGCCGTCGGCGACGGACCTGCCCCGGCGCGCGGCCGAGCTGATCGCCGGCCAGTTCGACGCAGTCACCGCGGCGGCCGAGGGATGCGACGCGTTGGTGGCGACCGGCGCGATGCCGGCCGCGGCCGGAGCACTGTCGGTCGCCGAGAAGCTGGGCATCCGTTCCGTGTCCGTGACGTTCCAGCAGCTCACCCTGCCGTCGCCGCATCGGCGGCCGCTGGCATATCCGGGCCGGGCGTTCCCGCCGGACGTGACGGACAACCGGGTGCTGTGGGACCTGGACGCTCAGAGCATCGATGCGCTGTTCGGTGAGGCGCTCGACACCAACCGGGCGTCGATCGGCCTGCCCCCGGTGGACAACGTTCGCGACTACGTCATCGGCGACCGGCCGTGGCTGGCGACGGACCCGACCCTGGACCCGTGGCAGGAGACGCCGGACCTCGACGTCGTGCAGACCGGCGCATGGATCCTGCCCGATGACCGCCCACTCCCGGCCGACGTGGTGGCGTTCCTGGACGCAGGCACACCACCGGTGTTCGTGGGCTTCGGCAGCATGCCCTTGCACGCGGCGACGGACGCCGCCCAGGTGGCCATCGAGGCGATCCGCGCGCAGGGCCGCCGCGCACTCGTCGGGCGCGGCTGGGCCGACCTGGCCCTGATCGACGACGTCGACGATTGCTTCGTCGTCGGCGAGGTCAACCAGCAGGCATTGTTCGGCCGGGTGGCCGCCGTCGTGCACCACGGCGGCGCGGGGACGACGACGACGGCCACCCGGGCCGGCGCACCTCAGGTGGTGGTGCCGCAGGCGGCGGACCAGCCGTACTGGGCCGGCCGGGTGGCCGACTTGGGCATCGGCGCGGCGCACGACGGTCCGGTTCCGACCGTCGAGTCCCTGTCGACCGCGCTCACGACGGCCCTGACCCCCGCGACCGGAGCACGAGCGGCTGCCGTGGCGGGCACGATCCGTACCGACGGGGCAGCGGTCGCCGCAACGTTGCTGCTCGACACGATCGCCCGAACCTCAGATCGGAGCTGATGACATGAAAAATCTGACTACCAGTGCGTTCGACCTTCCCGACCACCTCGCACCCAAGGCTGACCCGGCGCTGATCGCCGACGACGAGCTGCACTTCGCGGCCATCGCGGAAAGCCTCGAGCAGTCGATCGCCGACCTCGACCACCGCATCGACACCGAACGCAAGGCGCCCCGCCGGCTGGGCCAGGAGGCGATGGAGCGGGACATGATGGTCCACCGGCTGAACGCCGAGCTGCGTGCCCTGCGCCGCTACGGGTTGGACCTGTGCCTCGGGCACTTCGTCAGCGCGGACAACCCCGAGCCCGTGTACGTGGGACGACTCGGCCTCATGGACCGGGCGGGCAATCAACTGCTCGTCGACTGGCGCTCCCCCGTGGCCGAGCCGTTCTTCGGTGCGACCCACGGCAATCCGATGGGCCTGGCCCGCCGCCGCAGGTATCGCTGGAACCGCGGCCGGGTCAGCGACTACTGGGACGAGGTGTTCACCCCGGACGGGTTCGCGGGGAACGCCGCGCTCGACGACCAGTCCGCGTTCATCGCCAGCCTGGGCGCCAACCGGTCGGCCCGGATGCGGGACGTGCTCGGCACCATCCAGGCCGACCAGGACGCCATCATCCGCGCGGGATCGCGTGGCGCCCTCGTCGTCGACGGCGGGCCGGGTACGGGCAAGACCGTCGTCGCGCTGCACCGCGCCGCGTATCTGCTCTACTCCGACCCCCGACTCCGTCACGGCGTGCTGTTCGTCGGTCCGCACGAGCCCTACCTGGCCTACGTCGCCGA
Source organism: Rhodococcus sp. LB1 (assembly GCF_001583455.1). Lineage (NCBI taxonomy): Bacteria > Bacillati > Actinomycetota > Actinomycetes > Mycobacteriales > Nocardiaceae > Rhodococcus > Rhodococcus sp. LB1. The sequence continues at coordinate 63,189 of NZ_LTCZ01000417.1, forward strand.
TGTCCTGCCCAGCCTCGGAGAAGAGGGCGTGCAGCTCTGCACCCTGAAGGACCTCGTCGCCGAGGGCGCCACCGCGAAGGTCGAAACCGACCCCGACGTGGCCCGCCTGAAGTCGTCCGCGGATCTCGTGAAGGCCATCGACGCGGCGGTCACGTTCTACGAGGAGCCGCCCACCGAGGGCATGACGGTCGCGACCGAGTGGTGCGACATCTGGCTGAGCGCCGACGACTGGACCGAGGCATTCGAAGCGCCGGAACCCGGTACCCCGCACAACGAGGCGCGCGAGCAGATCTGGGAGCTGCTGCTCACGATCCTGATCGACAAGTACGACGGTGACGTTGCGGTGGCCCAGCTCCGGAAGTCGTTGCAGCAGAACGACGAATTACGCACGATCCTCGACAACGCGTGGACCCTGATCGAGGCGGCCGACCTCGTTGCCGACCTGTGGTCGGTGCCCGCCTACCTGCGCAAGTGCGCTCCCTGGCTCAGCCCCGACGACGTTCGTAAGCTGCAACGCCCGGACGCCCAACGCTGGACGGTGTCCGACCTGCCGCTGCTGGACGCAGCACGGCAGCGGCTCGGCGACCCGGAGGAATCACGACGCCGGCGTCGCCACGACGCCGCCGTCGCCGCCGAACGCGAGCAGCGGTCCAAGGTCATCGACGACCTGATCGCAGCGGATGCCTACGACGACGGTGAAAGTTTGATGACACAGCTGCGGCAGAAGGACCTGCAGGAAATGCTGGTCGACGAAGCTGCGATGTCCAGCACCGACCCCGACCTGCTCGACCGCACGTTCGCGCACGTCGTCGTGGACGAAGCGCAGGAACTGACGGACGCCGAGTGGCAGATGTTGTTGCTGCGCTGCCCGTCTCGGAGCTTCACCATCGTCGGCGACCGGGCACAGGCCCGGCACGGGTTCACGGAGTCGTGGCAGGAACGGCTCGAGCGGATCGGGCTCGACCGGATCGAGCTGGCCTCGCTGACCGTCAACTACCGGACGCCGAAAGAGGTCATGGCAGAAGCCGAGCCGGTCATCCGAGCCGTCCTCCCGGACGCCAACGTGCCGACCTCCATCCGCAGCAACGACATCCCCGTCCTACACGGATCTGCTTCGGATCTGCACTCGATCCTCGACACCTGGCTCGAAACGAACTCCGACGGGATCGCCTGCGTCATCGGCGATCCGACGTTCCGGGCAACATCCCGCATCCGGTCGCTGACCCCGGAGCTGTCGAAGGGGCTCGAGTTCGACCTCGTCGTCCTCGTCGACCCGGACACCTTCGGCACGGGGATCGAAGGGGCCGTCGACCGCTACGTCGCCATGACCCGGGCGACCCAGCAACTCGTCATCCTCACGAGTACGTGACGTGGACCGACGCTCTCTGAGGCCGCGATCATGGCCGGCTGAAGGAGTCCAAGGCGGCCACCAGCGCGGAGCTGAACCCACCTCCACCGTGGCCGGCATCGTCAACCACGACGAGTCGACTCTCCGGCCAGGCCCGCGAGAGCTTCCAGGCCGTGTCCAACGGTCCCGAGACATCGAAGCGGCCGTGGACCAGAACTGCCGGGATACCTGCCAGACGGCTCATTCCGTCCAGTATCTGGTTCGGAACGAGGAAGCACTTGTGGCTCCAGTAGTGCGTCACCAATCTGGCGAAGATCATCCGGAACGTTGCGTCCTCGTATCGGGGGCTCGGAGCCCATCCCGGCATCAACGACACGTGGGTGTCCTCCCACGCACACCACCTCCTCGCCGCCTCCTCGCGCACTGCCGCGTCGGGGTCGGCGAGGAGGCGCGCATACGCGGCCGCCAGATCCCCGTGCCGTTCGCCGACCGGCACGGGAGCGATGAACTCCTCCCACTCCCTGGGGAAGATCCGACCCATGTCACGGGTGATCCAGTCGATCTCGGTTCGGGTTCCCGACGTGATCGCTCCGAGCGCCATCGCGAGAACACGCTCCGGATGTCGTTGGGCGTAGACCAAACCCAAGGTCACACCCCAGGACACCCCGGCCACTACCCAACACCTGATCCCCAGATGCGCACGCAGACGTTCGATGTCCTCCGTCAAATGTGTTGTGGTGTTGGTCGATAGGTCGGTGTCGGGACCGGTGGCCAGTGGGCGGCTCCGCCCGCATCCGCGTTGGTCGAACAACACCGCACGAAAAGCATTCGGGTCGAAGAAGCGGCGTGCACCGGGCGTGCACCCAGATCCCGGCCCCCCGTGCAGATACAGCACCGGCGTCCCCTCGGGGTTTCCGACGGTCTCCCAGTACAGGGTATGGCCGTCGGAGACATCGAGAAACCCGGCTTCGTACGGTTCCACCGCCGGATAAAGTGCGCCACTCACACACTCAGCTTCGCATCCTGCACCGAAGGGCGGACCGCGAATCAGTTGTTCCCGGTCTTGGTGCTAGCCACCGCCAAGTGTCGCCTGAGACGATTGCAGGTGCCCTTCGAGAGGAGACGAACTATGACAGCGTCCGATCCACAGGTCACCACCCGCGAGCAGTGGCTCATCGCGCGGCGCGAGTTACTCGCACAGGAGAAGGAGCTGACCCGCCACCGCGATCGGGTGAACGCCGCCCGGCGCGCGCTACCGATGGTCGAAATCGCCAAGAATTACGTTTTCGACGGCCCCGACGGCAGGACCGGACTTGCAGATCTGTTCGACGGTCGCAGTCAACTCCTGATCTACCACTTCATGTTCGAACCCGACGCCGACGAAGGATGCCCCTCCTGCTCGTTCACGATGGACAACGTCGGCAACCTCGAGCACCTGTACGCCCGGGACACCTCGTTCGCGGCCGTGTCACGCGCACCGCTGAATAAACTCGAGCAGTACCGCCGGCGCATGGGCTGGACCTTCCCCTGGTACTCCTCGCACGGCAGCGACTTCAACTACGACTTCCACGTCACCCTCGACACGTCGGTCGCACCGGTCGAATACAACTACAAGGACGAAGCCGAGCTCGTGCGGTTGGACCCCGCATGGAAGGGCTGGTGCGGCGAAGAGCACGGCGTCAGTGCTTTCCTCCGGCAGGGTGAGCGCATCTTCCACACCTACTCCGGTTACGCGCGCTCCACCGAGATTCTGCTCGGCACCTACCACTGGCTCGACCTCACCGCGCGCGGCCGCCAGGAAGACTGGGAACCAGAACCCCGCCGCGGCGACGACCCCTTCATGAGTTGGCTGCGCCGCCACGACGAATACGAACCAGACGTCATTTCAGGAGCGAAGATCCCCGACTGACCGCCTTGGTTACATCAGTTCGAGTCCCGTTGCCTGCAATTCGAGATAGTCGCGCACCAACAGGTGAGAACACGGCGCGGACACCGCGGTCCAGGGCGTGTGTTTGGGTAATTGCAGTGTCAACGATTCGGGCACCGCTTCGCGACACCTGATGACCGCCCGGAGTTGCGGCGTCAGGGAATTCCACCACGCGTCCAGCACATACCTGCACTGGGAGAGGTATTCGGAGAGCGGCCCCTGGAGAACCGCCATCTGCGGTACCGAATCAGCTCCACCACTGATCCCCGCGACGCAGGAGTGCCCACACACGGCCATCACCTGCCCGATGAACTGCGGCGGCATGATGCCTTCGGGGTTTCGCAGCAGAGCGAGGCGCGCGCCGGCGGAAAGGGCTCCATATGCCACTTCGGGGTCGATTGCCTCGTCACCCATGTCACGAACGTACCCGGCTGTGGTCGTCTCCTATCAGGAACAGCAATATGTAATCGGCCTGAGCGCCGGCGCGGCCACGTCAGTGTCGTCGGATCACTTTCGTCTCCGGCGCGGCTCGGGTTCGCGTTCGGCTTCCGATCCGCCGAGGAACTCACCGAGCGTTTCCCCCACGGCCTCGAGTGCACCCTTGGTCTTGGACTTCGTGCTGCCGCTGCCCTTCACATCGGAAACGAGGTCGGTCAGGCCCTTCGGTTCGCTGCCGATCTCCAGTCGGTTCACCGCCTCGGCGAAGCGCAGGTAGGTGTCGACACTGGCGACCACGACGCGGGCGTCGATGGTGAGCAGTTCGATACCGACCAGTGAGACCCGCACGTAGGCGTCGATGACCAGGCCCTTGTCCAAGATGGTGTCGATGACATCGGCCAGGCTGCTGGAACTCGGGCCGCCGCCTGCTGTGGTCATCGCTGTGCTCCTCGCTTTCGACTACCGGAGGTCTTCGCCGGGGTGCTTCGTTTGCGGGGAGGTCGCCGCGCCGGTCGTTCCTCGTCCTCCTCCTCGTCCTCGGCCTCCGCTGACGCCTCGTCGTCGACGTCGTCCGACGGCGGTGCCTTCTTCGGTCGTTTCCTGCGTCCCAGCGCGCCCACCATGCCCACGGTGTCGTCCGCGAGTTTGCGCACTGTGCCCACGGTGTCGTCGGCGGCTTCCTCCACGGTGTCCACGGTGTCGTCGGTGACGTCTCCGGCCATGCCCGCGGTGTCCTCGACCAGGTCTTCGGCGGTCTCCAGGACCGCATCGCTGCCGGAGAGCAGCCGATTGTTGAGTGCGTCGACTCGGGCGGTGACGGCGGTCATGGCCGCCACTTTCACGGCGTCGAGGAGTTGGCCACGCACCGATTCACTGAGCTCGGCGAATTCGGGCGAGGTCTGCAGCAGTTTTGCGGCCCGGTCCACCATCTCCTGGGGTCCGCCTGCGAGGCGACCGGCACCCACCGCCGCGAGCAGCAGTCCCAGTTTCTTCCGGTGCGCTCGGCCCAGCCAATAGCCCACGACCACCGCTGCCGCGACTTGCAATCGGGTCATCATCGTCGACTCCCTTCACCCGCATCGGCCATCATCGGTCGACGCCGAGCGTCCGGAACTGGCTGCCCGGCGTACCTCCAGATCGGCATGCCCGGTGCGAACCAACCCCGAATCCGACTACCCGCAACAGCCGGCCGTCAATCGGTCGAAGACCGCAATGGGCTGAAGAAAATTCGGTCTCGGCCACGGACCGTCGCCGACTCGGGGTCGACTACGAATGCTGTCATGCACCAGTAACTTTGGGTGACCGTGTGCCGTCCACCATCTCTCCCGTCCGGCTGCCCGATCGGCGGCGTCGGGTTCGTCCGCGGTCCAGCGTGTTCAGGATCGCCGCCGCGGTGGACGCGATCGTCCGGTCGCCGTCATGGGTCAGCCCGTCGAGTGCCCGCCGCGCCGCCGTGCCGGGAATCTCGGCAAGGGCCTGCGTGATCCGCAACCGCGTGGGCGCGTCGTCGGCGTCGTCGAGCGTGTCCTGCAGGGCCCGGACGATGTCGTCGGCCGAGGGTGAGACCGTCGTCAGAAGGCCCAGCACTTCGGCGGCCTCGACATCGCGCCGCCCCTCGACGACCAGCTCGATCAGGGCGGGTATCGAGTCGACGTTTCCGCGAGAGCCGAGAGCGAGGGCTGCGTACCCGCGGACCGTGGCGTCCGGATCATCGAGGGCTCGTCTCAGATGTGCCGTTGCCTCCGCGGTGTGGATTGCCGCTATCGCGGCAGTGGCGCGACGCCGGACGTCGGCCTCCTCAGCGTCGAGACCGTCGGCCAGATCCGCGAGTCCCGGGCCGGCGACCCGCGCCAACGACCATTGCAGTGCTCCGGCCACATTCGGGTCGTCCTCCGACAAAATGGCTTCGACCAGCACTTCGACGGGCAGCGACGCCGTCCCGTTCTGAGACAGGATCGCTTGTTGACGACGGGCCGCGGATTCCGACTCGAGCGCACGCAGCAGACTGACGATCCGCAGGACATCGTCCCACTCCGCCGGCGAGGCGGCGTCGACGCGTTCGAGTTTGCCGAGCAGTTCCTCCTCGGCAGCGATCCGCCGGCGCGTGTGGCGGATGAGGTCTCCGACCAGATCGGCCGGTGCGAAATCGGGCTCGTCCAGTGCCCGCTTGGCCTCGTTCAACGACAGCCCCAGGGTCCTGAGGCTCTCGACGTGGAAGAGCCGTCGGATGTCGTCGGCGGAGTACTCGCGGTAGCCGCCGGACGTTCGGCCCGTGGGCTTCACCAGTCCCAGCCTGTCGTAGTGGCGCAACATCCGCGTGCTGACACCACACCGCCGGGAGACCTCACCGATCAACATCCCATCTCCTCCTGCTACGTGTCCGGACCGGCGACCGCGACGCGCTTCGCCGTCTCGACCGCGAGGGTGAACCCACTGTCGGGGTCGTGGCAGAGTCGCTTCGTCGCATTCGCGTGCGCACGAATGTGCGGGTCGGGACTGGTCCCGGCCGCGTCGAGGACCGGGAGGACCGCGTCCCCGAGTCCCACCAGCGCACGGCTCAGGCTGAGCTGCAGGTGCTGGTCGCCCCGTCCGAGTTCGGTCGCCAGATCGGCCGCGAGTGCAGCCTCGTTGCCGGGCGGCACGAGTGCCACGGCCGCCCGCCACGCACTGCGCGCGACCTCGTCGTGCTCGTCGTGCAGCAGTGCCGACACCGCGGGCCAGGCGAGCCGGTCCCCGATCTTGGACAGGGTGTGCAGCGACTGACTGCGGGCCTCCGCGGAGTCGGACGCGAGCTCTCGGACCAGGCGCGGCACCGTGAGCTCGCTCGGCAGGCGGCACAACGCCCAGGTCAGCATGTCGCGGACGAAGAAATCCGGTTCGACGGCACACCGCTCGACGAGAGTGTCCGTGAGACGGGGATCGGGGTGCGTGCCTGCAGAGAGCGCCGCCCGCAGCCGACCCGACGGGTCGGCTGCGGCCAGAGCGTCGACGAGGTGGGCATGCGGCCCACCGTGGTTGGTTGTGTTCACGACAACCACCTCCTTCGTCGACCATTCGAGTCCTTGTCACTGTGTCAGGGTCAAGTACTCGTTGTCAGGGGGCTGTCGTCTGCCGGTCAGCTCGTCATGCTGGCGAACATGCCGGGCTCGTAGGAACCTGCCGGGTTGCGCACGATCACGTTGATCCGGTTGGCGGCGTTGATCAGGGCGACCAGGGAGACCAGTGCGGCGATCTGGTCGTCGTCGTAGTGCTTGCGCACCTGGGCCCAGGTCTCGTCGGACACGCCGTCGTGGGCGTCGGCGAGCCGGGTACCTTCCTCGCTGAGCGCCAGCGCGGCCCGCTCGGCCTCGGTGAACACGGTGGCCTCGCGCCAGGCTGCGACCAGGTTGAGCCGGACCTGGGTCTCCCCGGCGGCCGTGGCGTCCTTGGTGTGCATGTCGGTGCAGAAGCCGCAGCCGTTGATCTGGCTTGCCCGGATCTCGACCAGGTGCTGGGTGGCCTTCGGCAGCGGCGATTGGTCGATCACCAGGGCGGCATTGGCGAACCGCTTGCCGAACTTCATGGCGATCTCGTTGTCGAACAGGTTGAATCGGGCGTCCATGACTTCGTCCTCACTCGTGGTGTTGTGTTGCTCTGGACGAACATGAGATGCCGGCGACCCGATCCTTGTGACAATCGCGCACGCCGCGACTTCGAAGTCACGTAATTTGGCAGCGGGCACCACGGGTCGGCTGCCGTCTGGTGTCACATAACTGCGGGGCCCGGTGTCTGGTGTGTGACACAGTCGAGAGTGAGAAGGAGCCACCCATGGCCGGCACGTCGCAGACCACGCCCGACGATCGCGGCGGGAGCCAGGACGATCGTTCGGACCCCGCCACCGAGGCGTTCGTCGCCCACCGCAACCTGCTGTTCACCGTTGCCTACGAGATGCTCGGGTCGGCCGCCGACGCGGAAGACATCCTCCAGGAGACCTGGCTGCGGTGGGCGGGCGTCGATCTCGACACGGTCCGCAATCAGCGTGCGTACCTCGTCCGGATCACCACTCGCCAGGCGCTCGTCCGGCTGCGGACACTCAGCAGGCGCAAGGAGTCCTATGTCGGTCCCTGGTTGCCTGAGCCGCTGCTGACCGCGCCGGATGTGGCCGAGGATGTCGAGTTGGCCGACAGCGTCTCGATGGCGATGTTGCTGGTGCTGGAGACGCTCGCGCCGACCGAGCGGGCCGTGTTCGTGCTGCGCGAGGTGTTCGCTCTGGAGTACGGCGAGATCGCGGACGCCGTCGGCAAGAGCCCGGACGCCGTCCGCCAGATCGCGCACCGGGCGCGGGCCCATGTCGCGGCGCGCCGGCCGCGCGGCGTCGTATCCCCGGCCGAGTCCCGAGACGCGCTCGAGGCGTTCCAGCGGGCGCTCGAGACGGGCGATCTGCAGAGCCTGCTCGACCTGCTCGCACCGGACGTCGTCCTCCTGGGTGACGGTGGCGGAGTCAAGCAGGCGGTGCTGCGGCCCATCGTGGGGGCCGACAAGGTGGGTCGCCTGCTGGCGGCCGGCCTGCCCCGGATCGACGGCACGGTGTCGGTCGAGCCGGTGCAGATGAATGGCTCCCCCGCGCTGATCGTCCGGCTCGACGGGGAAATCGACGACGTCGTGGCGGTGCGGATGGACGACGGCATGATCACCGGGCTCTACATCGTGCGCAACCCGGAGAAGCTGTCGCGCGTCGAGCGGGAAACCGCGGTGAGCCGCTGAGTCCGCAAGCCGCCTACCTCGCCTCCGCATGGTGGCGGTCGCGCCACGCTCGCTCCCATTGCCGGGTCAGGGCCGGGTACACGATGAGGTACCGGAAGGGCGCGATGGCGGTCATGTAGAGCCGCCCGAACCATCCGTTGGGCCTGACGAGAACGGCCATCTGCAGCTCGTAATCGCCGTTCGCTCCTGTCGTCCAGCCGAGATGCATCACGGTGTGCACGGTCTTGTTCGCTAGCTCGCGGGCGGCCTCCGTGTCGAGCTCGTACACCGCTGTGAGGGGCATGCCGTCGTCGTCCGGGCCGCGCGGAGCGGCGCGGAGGTCGCTGGGCAGGCGGTCGCGGAGCGAGGCAACCCGCTCACCGACACCGGTTGAGGGATTGTCCCAGCCGAAGAGTGCCCCGAGCTTCCATCGAACGGCGAACAGGAACCGCACCAGCCGGGGCTGCTTCGCGGGTCCGCCCGCGGCTCGCATCGCCGCGAGCATCGTCGGGAAGTCGTCGGGCCCGGCTCCGGGAGTGCGGAACGACCACACGTCCTCGACGTCGAAGTCTCTCGTGAATTCGTGGATGCGCCAGGGCTGCTCGATGTAGGTGGCCTCTGCTATTCGTGGCACTGTCGTCCCCGATCTATACGGCACCGTATATTTGATCTATACGGTACCGTACACATCGAACGCGATCAATGGAGGTGGCCCGATTCCCGCCGTCGCCCGCACGACACGAGCCCGCTGGATAGAGGCGGGCCTCGACGCCCTCGCACGAGGAGGACCCGACGCCGTCCGCGTCGAAACACTCGCCGCCGAGCTCGGCGTGACGAAGGGCGGGTTCTACGGCTACTTCGACGGCCGTCCCGCGTTGCTCACCGAGATGCTCGACGAGTGGGAACGTCGCTGCACCAAAGCCGTTATCGCCCAAGCCGATGCCGAAGGCGGCACCCCCGCCGACAGAATCCGGCGCGTGGGACAACTGACCTACTCGGAGGACTTCCAACGGATCGATCTCGCGATCCGGGCCTGGGCCCACCACGACCGGGCCGTCGCGACGCGCCTGCAGCGCATCGACAACGAGCGGATGGACTTCCTGCGGAAGATGTTCGGCACCTTCGTCGCCGACCCCGACGAGATCGAGGCACGCAGCACCCTCATGTTCGGCCTTGCGATCGGCCGCCACTTCATCGTCGCGGACCACCCCGGGTACACCAAACGCGAAGCCATCCGACTTGCCGGAGAATTCCTCCTGCGCCCCGCCGGTGCGAACGGTTCTGCCGGGTAAGGGTTTCTGCCGGTCGACTCAGCGGAGGTGAGCCGACAACAGCCACGCCGGCAGCATGGACCGGCCCTTCTCGTCGTGCTCCCAGCTGGCGGCCTGTTCCGGGCCGAGCAGCGCGTGGATGAAGGCCGGGCGAATGTCGTCGATGGTCCAGAACTCGGCGACGGCCTCGCGCAGCTCGTCGTCGGTCACCGGGTTCGGTCCTTCGCCCTCGGGGAAGGCGCCCTTCGCGAACACCAGGATGTAGTAGGACGCGCCGGGCGCGGCCGCCCGAGCGACCGCGCGCAGGTAGTCGCGCCGCCGGTCGACGGGAAGGGAATGGAACAGGGTGCTGTCGACGATCGTGGAAAACCGGCCGTCGAAACCCGTGAACGAACTGATGTCCGCCACCTGATACGTGGCCGTCGTCAGTCCACGATCGTCGGCGGCCGCCTGAGCCACCGCGATGGCCGTCGGCGACAGGTCCAGGCCCACCACCGTGTACCCCTGCGCCGCCAGGTGGAGGGACGTCTCGGCATGTCCGCAGCCCGCGTCCAGCACGTCGCTGCGGAACTTGCCCTCCGCGATCAGCCCGGCGATCTCGGGCTGCGGCTCACCGATGTTCCACGGCACCGGTCCCGTAAATACCTCCGCGTCGCCTCGGTAGATGTCGTCCCACGGCGCAACTTGGTTGTCCTCGGTCATGACACCGACGGTACGCCCGCACTACCGTGCCGATGTGGATCTTTTCTCGCGCTCGTGGTCGGCGCTGCGCACGGTGGTCGCCGAACTTCCGGACGAGAACTTCGCACAGCCGTCCGGCTGCACCGGCTGGCTCGTGCGGGATCTGTTGTGCCACCTGATCATCGACGCGCAGGACGTCCTGATCACCCTCGTGACCACAGCCGACACGGAACTGACGCGCGACGCCGTGACCTACTGGGACCTCGCCGACACGCCCCCGACCGGCGACGACCCGCTCGACGCGCTGGTCGTCCGACTGGCCGCCGCGTACCAGGAGCCGCGGCTGCTCAAATACCACTTCGACGACGTCGGCTCCGCTGCCGGCCGCGCCGGCGAACTCGTCGACCCGGACCTGCGGGTCAGCACCCGCGACGAGGTCCTTACCGCAGGTGACTACCTCTCCGCGTACGTCTTGGAATCGACGCTGCACCACCTCGACCTGATCGCCCACCTCCGGGGCGCGGCGGAACCGCCCGCAGAGGGCCTCGCCCGGTCCCGCGACATGCTGGAGAAGATCGCCGGGACCGCCTTCCCCGCCTCGTTCTCCGACAAAGACGCGCTGCTGGTCGGCACCGGGCGGCGGGGCCCGACCGACGCGGAGAAGGCAGATCTCGGCGAGCCGGCGACGAAACTCCCGCTCATCCTCGAATGACTCGGATTACGTCTACCTTTGTGTTGAGTCAGCTGGATCACGCCGTCGGGGCGATATCCTGAGAACCTGTCATCGAGAGGCTGAACGTGCAGATTTCATCGAACATATCGCGGACCGGATGAATCGATCCGGACGATGTCCGATATCGATCCGTTCGAGACCCATCGCGATGTGACCCCGTCAGTCGCGTCGGAACTGGCGGCTGCCGGATTCGACGACGCCCGGGAGATCGGGCGTGGGGGCTTCGGTGTCGTCTACCGGTGCACGCAACCTGCACTCGACCGGACCGTCGCAGTGAAGGTGCTCACCAACGATCTCGCGGAGGAGAACCGGGAGCGCTTCTTTCGCGAACAGAGGGCGATGGGCCGCCTGACCGGCCACCCCAACATCGTCAACGTCCTCCAGGTCGGGGTCACCGACAGCGGACAACCATTCATCGTGATGCCGTACCACCGGCAGGGCTCCCTGGACGAACGTATCCGACGGCACGGCCCGTTAGGTGTGGACGACGTACTGCAGTTAGGGGTGAAACTGGCAGGCGCGTTGGAGGCCGCCCACGGCGAGGACATCGTCCACCGCGACATCAAGCCGGCGAACATTCTCCTCACCGACTATGGCGAGCCGGCGCTCACGGACTTCGGGATCGCGCATATATCCGGCGGGTTCGAGACCGCTGCCGGCATCGTCACCGGTTCACCCGCGTTCACTGCGCCCGAGGTCCTCGGCGGCGCCGCCCCGAGCCCCGCCTCGGATATATACGGACTCGGAGCTACCCTGTTCTGCGCAGTCACCGGCCACGCCGCATTCGAGCGCCGCAGTGGCGAACAGTTGGTCGCCCAATTCATCCGCATCACAAAGGAACCGGCACCGGATCTTCGGGATCACGGCATTGCCGACGATGTCGCTACCGTGATCGAGCAGGCGATGTCCGGCCGCCCCGAGGACCGGCAACCCTCAGCCATGGCGCTGGGCGAGAATCTGCGCGAGATCCGACGTCGCCGCGGGATATCTGCAGACGACATGGCGCTCCACGTGCGACCCGCACCGGAAACAGAACCAGCACCACAGGAGCGGATTCACCCGAACCCTTCCCGCCACGAGCGGGGGAATCTCCCCCTGGAGTTGTCCAGCTTCGTCGGTCGCAGGCACGAACTCGCCGAAGCGAAGAATCTGCTTTCGTCGTCACGCCTGCTGACATTGGCCGGAATCGGCGGAGTCGGGAAAACACGTCTCGCACTTCGGCTTGCAGCGAGCATCCGCCGCGAGTTCGCCGACGGCGCATGGTTCGTCGAGCTCGACGAGGTCGATACCCCGTCCCGCTTGATCGACGTGGTGGCCGCAACCCTCGGTGTGCGGGATCAAACTGACCGGTCGCTACGCGAGATTCTGCTGGACTTCCTGTCGTCGCGAAAACTGTTGCTGATCTTGGACAACTGCGAGCAAGTGGTCGACGCGGTGGCCGACCTCGCGACGGTTCTGCTGCAGCAGAACCCGAATCTGCGCATCCTCGCGACAAGCCGCGAACCCCTTGCAATTGCCGGGGAGGCAACACTGCGCGTGCCCCCACTCACCGTCCCCGACGCCGATCGGGAGCCGTCGCTCCAGGGTCTGCCCCGCTACGATGCCGTGTCGCTGTTCACCGAGCGCGCCACCACCGCGGTCTCGACCTTCGCGTTGACCGATGCCAACAAGTCCGCTGTAGCGCGGATTTGTCACCGGTTGGACGGGTTGCCCCTGCCGATCGAACTGGCGGCGGCGCGGTTGCGTGCGATGTCGCCCGAACAGATCCTGCAACGGCTTTCCGACCGCTATGCGCTGTTGACTCGCGGGAGCCGAGGCGCACCCTCGCGCCAGCAGACGCTTCGGTTGTGCGTCGACTGGAGCTACGACCTGTGCACCCCGCTCGAACAACGGACGTGGGAACGACTTTCGGTATTCACCGGCAGCTTCGAACTGGATGCCGCAGAGCATGTGTGCGGGGAGAACATGTCGCCGGAGGCGTTACTGGACTCGGTGGCATCCCTCGTCGACAAGTCGATCCTGATCCGCGAAGAGCACGGCGTCACGGTCCGCTTCAGGCTGCTCGAGACCCTCCGTGCCTACGGACGAGAAAAGGCCCAGCAGAACGACGACTACCACGACCTGCGCCGGCGGCACCGGGATTGGTACCGCCAGCTGGCTCGCACCGCCGAGGACGAGTTCATCGGTCCCAGGCAGCTCCAGTGGATGGAGCGACTCAGCAGTGAGCAGCCCAATCTGCGGGACGCGATGGATTTCTGCCTCACCGAAAGCGATGCCGACGCCGGTTTACAGATTGCTACACCCTTGTTGCAGCTCTGGGGGTCGCGAGGCCAGCTCAGCGAGGCGAGGCGCTGGCTCGACCAATTCCTGTCACTCTGGAAAGAACGCCCGACCATCACCTACATCCGGGCGCTGTACGCCGACTGCCTGATGTCCGAACAGCAGCAGGACCACCAGCGAGGTGCTGCCCTTGTCGAGCGGGCGCGGATCCTCGCCGATCAGATGACCGACCCGATAGCGCACGCGATCGTCGACCACGCGGACGGCATCGTCGGATTGTTCACCGGCGATCTCACGCGCGCGGCGTCACGTCTGGAGCGGGCACAGCCGGTGTTGCGACAAGCCGAGAACGATCTCGCACTGCGGATCGAGTCACTGACGCTGCTGGGATTGTCGTATCAACTGGCCGACACCGAACCCCACCGGGCTGTCGAATGCTACGAGGAAGTTCTCGCGATCACGGAAGCTCACGGTGAATCCGTCTATCGGTCCTACGCACTGTGGGCCATGGCCGTCGCACAATGGCGACTGGGTGATCAGCGTCGCGCAACCGACCTACTCGAAGAAGGAGTGCGGCTCGCTCGACTCGTCGACGACCCGGTCGGTTGCGCAAATTGCGTCGAAGTACTCGCCTGGATCGCCGGAACCAGTGACCCTCGACGTGCCGGCACGCTGATGGGAGCCGCGGAAGCGCTCGGTCGTGTTGCCGGAAGCCCTTCCGTGTTCGTTCCCGACCTGCTCGTCTATCACGACGAATGCGAGCGGTCCGCCCGCCGGATGCTCACCGAACACGCCTTCGAGGAGGCCCGGCAGCACGGCAGGGCTATGGATCTCACTTCCGCTGCTTCCTACGCGCTCGAGGAGCACCCCCGAAAGCCGACGTCCCCGGGTCCCGCTACCTTGACGAAACGCGAAAAGCAGGTCGCGGAACTGATCGCCGAGGGCCTCACCAACAAGGCGATCGCCGCCCGACTCGTCATCTCACAACGCACCGCTCAGGGACATGTCGAACACATACTCAGCAAACTCGGATTCACCTCGCGAGCACAGGTCGCGGCCTGGGTCGTCGAAGAGAGACAATCGTCGTCGTAATTGCCGCTCGTGGGCCGAAGCCTCCCGGTGTGCAAATCACGACGCCCTCGGGCACGATCTGCGGTACCACCGTCCGCATGGACGACGGACAATTCGTTCTCAAGACCGATGGAGCCGAGGTTACGGCTAAACTCGCCCAGTCGACCGCACTGAAGGCAGTCGCCTCTTGTCCGCCCTAATGCTCGCCGAGGAGGCCGCCGACCTGAAACGCTCACCGCTGGCCACCCGCCGCGCGGTCGCGACGATTCCTGCCGGCAAAACCGTCGACGCATGGAAATCCGAACTGCTCCGTCCCGGCACTAGCAAGCGCTGGCACCCTGGAATGGATCGAGGGGCCGGAGCGTCCTCGCTTGACGCGTCCAGCAACGGTAAAAGGTGCTGTGGTTCAACCTCGAAGCTAAACCACCCGACCTTCATAAGAATCTAGAACTACTCAGCGCCTAGCATTCGGCGCATCTCAAGCCCTAGATTATGGTTGCGGTGTCCCTCGCAAATCATCCGCGACGGATTCTTGGATCCCGCGATGCGATTCAGAAGCGCACAGGCCAAAAGGATAAGACCGGACTCTGCAAGTAGATGGATCTCATAGCCGTCGTATTGCAGTGATGACGCATGTTTCAAGTCACCGTACCGGTCCCAGAACAGCTTTGCCCATCTGACCGGGTCGCCGACGAAGTCGGTGAACGGCTTGCCAACGTGCCTAGCGAGACGCTCGGGCTGAAAGTCTTTGTTTCGGTTGGGAGTTGCCCATGCCGTCTTTTGCTTCTTGTGGTAGTTGACCCAGTACTCGATGCCGACTGCTACATCGTTGAGCCGACTCTCGACAGCCGCGCCTGAACCGATGCGGTAGCGAGACGTTAGTGGTCCCACCGCACGGCCATGAAGTTCGGTCAACGTGACCCATCGCTTCAGTCCGTTGATTCCTCCAATGTTCTCGAGGTAGAACATCGGTATCTCGTTCATCGAGTTCGGTGTATCAACCCCAGCTGGGCATTGCATTAATTGGCTGCTCCACAGCTTGGGTGTCGTGCGCGGGGTAGCGGTGTTTGTCAGATCCAACTCTGCGACTCCGCCATCTGCGGTGACAAAGCCTTCGTACGCGAGGCTGACCAGGTCCTGAATCGTGGTCAACGGCCATAGATGGTCATGCCATGGGAGTGGCTTCGCGGACATCGAGGACACCGAGAAGGGAGTAAAGATCCTCCGGTCGTCGTCCGCTCCGGTGACCGACCAGTGAGTTGAAATGACGAGTTTACGCCCAGCCGACAGCTTCGCTTCTCGGTCCGGCGCCGCTCGAACAGTTGTCGACCAGGACGTTGGTCGGCCGTCGGCACCCACCTCGTGCCGGTGAGTTGCCCCTGACATGCCGGACCACCGAGTTAATCCAGGAAAATAGGCCGTCATACGTCGAATCTTGATACTGCGCAGCTCGTCTACTCGGAAACCCACGACAGCACCGCGTGTCCGATAGTGACGAGTCGATGCCCTTGTCGCACCAACTATGTCCTTGTCGCGCACCCCGACCACATCGAAAAAGATTGAACCCGATTGCTCGGTCGCGGCGACAATAGCTTCCGGTAGTTGTTGCACATTGTTCCAGTCGCGAAGAGTTGCGTTACGCGGCTTCAAAGCGTGAACGGCAAGTACGTCATTCTCTAGCCTTACATATCCCGGCACAAAGTCTTCGCCGAGACGGGTGGACTCAAAGTTCGGCCAAATAGACGCCATTGTCCCAGCCAGCGAGTCTTCAATTAGTTCGTCCACGAGAGCCTTTCAGCATTGAGTTTGCAGCGGGCGGTATGCCGAAACTCGGCCGAGTATGCGGCACTGAACGAGACGGGCTACACCTATCGAGACTGCGGACGGATCGCCGATGGCACGGCAGCCGACGCACGGGTCGCTCGAAGACTGTCGGGTGACGCCGAAAATGCCACGCGGTTCCAGAGAGTGATCTTCCGGATGATGCAACGTTCGCCTTCAGAAGATCGAGCGTTCTGAGCGCGTGTTCACCCCACAACCGCACACGCGTCGAGACATGTCGCGAGGCCAGTTGCGCGATCGATCGCCACTCATCGCCTAGAGCAGATGCGTCCTCCACCGCAGCAACGACATTCCCTGCGATCAACGTCGACGGGTCAGCCATACACTTGGCAACCGCCGTAAGCGAGTTCGGAAGAGCGAGTCCATTCACAGCCCAATTCGTAATCGCCTGTGCCGCCCACCCGAGCATCTCGAACTGATG
The DNA here is from genome assembly GCF_001583455.1 of Rhodococcus sp. LB1. Classification (NCBI taxonomy): domain Bacteria; kingdom Bacillati; phylum Actinomycetota; class Actinomycetes; order Mycobacteriales; family Nocardiaceae; genus Rhodococcus; species Rhodococcus sp. LB1. The sequence goes on from NZ_LTCZ01000417.1 coordinate 79,923, forward strand.
CTTGACCAGCCGACCCTATTCGATCTGTGCTACCCGCGCGCATTCTTCTTCCCGATCGAATCGGGGACTGACGCGCCCGAAGAAACACTTGGCTGATCGGGTACACCACCCGGTAGTTTTCCCGGCGGGGCTGTAGGCAGGTGCCCGCGGTGGACCCTGAGGTTTGCCCGCCGTGGACGCGCCAGTAGCTGAGGCCGGTGACGAACCCCAAGCACGTCCCCTCGGTGCGGAGCTTATCGATCATCAGGCGCCCGCCGACCAGTTCTTGGGGCGGTTTCCCGCCGACCGGTGCAGCCTTCCCCGCATTCGAAGGGGGTCGGATCAACCGCATTGGCTGGCTACTAACCGTGGACTTCGGTGGTGTCTAGGCTTTGTTGCTCATTCTGCTTCGGCGCTGCCGGCACCCACTCCCGCAGTTGCTGAACCACCGCGCCGTAGAACGCGTCGGTCGACGACGTGACGCTGGTGATGAAGCTCGCCGCGGTGCCCGACCGCCGGCCTCCCATCGGGAAAGTCTGTTCGAGGGAGAAGGACACGATGTCTCCGGAGCGCCCATTGGTCAGTACCTTCGGGTCCGCTCGCACCGTGTCGAGGTGCTCGCAGGCTTCGTTGCCGCGCTCGGAGAATACCGCTTCGACCTGAACGTCGCCGGGTACGTCCTTGAGTTGCCTGAGTAGCCACGACAGCCGGCG
>NZ_LTCZ01000417.1:80721-80861 GCF_001583455.1 Rhodococcus sp. LB1
GGCAGAATGTGTTTGACGGTGACACCGAGTTCGGCGGTCAGCCGCAGCGCGAGATGACGGGAGAGGGACACCCAGGTGTCGGCCACGGCGGCGGCCTTCTGGTCGCCGGCGCGCAGGGTACCGGCGGTGACCGCGTCGCG
>NZ_LTCZ01000418.1:0-25734 GCF_001583455.1 Rhodococcus sp. LB1
GGACGATGTACAGCACGTTCTGCGTGCCGGGTGGTGCTTTCGGTTGTTCGTACGGGCCCCAGTCCGGGACGGAGTCGCGTATGTCGAGGTTGACTACGCCTCTGAACGGCTTGGCCATTGCCTGCTCCTCATGCCGGGTTTCCCCCTGCCCCTCAACTACAGCACCGTCGCCATGGCGTGACCAGGGCTGTTAGCGCCGCTAATGTGCACACCTTCACGGCGACGAGTCCCTCTACAGGTTCGAATCACGGCAACTCCAGACATCACGGGCATCCTCCTGTTTCGCTGACGACCCCTCATCCGCTAGAACACCGCTGCCGCTAGTCGGCTCGAACTCTCTTCACGTCAATCGAGGGTCACAAAATGTCCACCAAGATCCCCCGGTCGCAGCGGGTATCCCGGTCGGCGATCGGGAATGCGGAGTACCACTACGATTCCGGTCCCTGGTGGTCCCGCCGGGTTCGTTCGAGTCCCGTCCGGGCGGCGGTGGCGAGAATTTTGACCACGGCACCGATGATGACCAGATTGAGAAGCATCTGGGTAGTGACCAGGATGCGCACCGGATTGGTGCGGGGAACGATGTCGCCGAATCCGACGGTGGAGAACACCTCGATCGTGAAGTACAGGGCCCGGGTGTGGTCGAGGTGCTGGTTGAACGCCGCTGGTGTCGTCAATGACAGGGACAGGTACGTCGTGGCGAACAGGACGAGAAACAGGGAGATGACCGCGACCAACGCTTCGATCGCGCGTAGTTCGGGCACCGGGGCGCGGACGATTCGACGAATCTGCCACACCAGCACGCAGACGAGGAGCACGCCGCCGATCGCAACCCGGATGAAGGCGTTGCGTTCGGTGTAATCCCGGGCCGGCACCAGGTAGTACACCGAAGAGCAGCACCCAGCTCACCGCGACCGCGAGGACCGCGCGCAGAATTGCCCGCCGCTGGCGACGGCGATCCAATTCGACCAGGCTCCGCGCTCTCACCACAAGAATCAGTCCGGGTGGCTCGATCGAACTCGATCCACGCCGAGGATGTACGCACTGACCACCACCACCCACGCCGGGAAAACCAACGTCACCCACAGGCTGAAGCTCACCACCACCAGCAGGCTCAGGGCGAACAGGTAGGTGACGATCGCCAGCCACCGCGGCATCAGGCCGGTACGCAACCAGATGGTGCCCAACGAAATCATGAACACAGCGGCCATCCGCACCCCGTAGACGTTGTCGACGTGCAGCATCACCTCACGCCCGAAATACACCAGCTCATCCTGGGGAGTGGTCGAGTGCCGGGACACCGCGAGCAGCCCACCCGCCAGTGCCATCGACACGAACATCGTCGCGAGGAACAACAGCCCGCTGCCCAGGAAGACGGTCGCGAAGAAACGATCCTCGAGTTTGCCGAAATGGTCCCGAACGACCCCGATGAACCACAGGAAGGCGATGCCCGCGAAGGGAGCCAGTATCAGGGCGATCGTGATCTGGGACTGACCGCGCACCCACGGCGACGAGGCGGAGGCCGGCAGCGCGGTGTGCAGCAAGACGATGCTGGAGGCGAACAGGACACCGAAGACAACCCCGGCGAACGCCGCGGCGCGCGGCGTCCGCAGCCGGCGGAACTCGGCCTCGCCCTGCGTCTCGGCCATATGACCAATCCTCGCCGAAGTCCGGCCGCAGGACTAGCAACTGCACACCACCTCTCAGAGTTCGTGGTGAGGTCTACCGATCCGACGCCTCCATCCATCGCGAAGAAACCGCGTGTGTCGATGGGTAGTCCGGTCAACAGGTTGACGCCCTTCTGGGCCAAAGATCCGAAGATCGGCTCCCGGATGATCAACGCCCGGGCGGAAACGGTCCACGAGAAGCCCGCCTACCGGCAAAGTTTCAAGCGGAGGGATACGGCGTGACTGCGTTCGGCAGATATCCGCCGAACGCACACGGCCTGGACGACACGGGCCAGCCCCGACCAGCGAGGCGAGGGGCATGCGCCCGCACCGTCGAAGTCGGCGTCTCCGGTTTCGTCCAAGGATTAGGCTCACACCCACCCGGGTGTGGTGGAGGGCCGCCGTCTCCGTTTCCGCGCCGGGGCCTGGTCAGCTCGTGTCACCGCTCACGACAGGCGTGGTGAGCGAGGCGCGAAAATACGCCGCACTCCTCGAATGTTGGGCGCGGACCGCACCGCCGGCTCGGGGTGTGCGGCGGTCGGAACTTCGAGTGTGCGCACCGTTTCCGGATGCGCCGGTGGGTGACTGTAGGTGGCATCGAGCGTGCGGGTGGCGGCCCGCTCGACTAGCAGCGGGACGAAGTTCCGGATGCGGCATCCGTCGAACCGAGCGAGCACGACCACGATCAGGTCCTCGACCACCTCCGGGTCGAGATCGGGGTACCGCTGGATCAGTCGGCTTCGGACGACGTCGATGTCGTGTTCTTCACTGTCGTCCATGACGATCATTGTCCGCCCGACCAGGCCGACAGGAACACGTTTCAGTGCGACACCCCAAGTTGTGACCTGCGGCCGAACCGGACCCGGGGTACCGGCTGGACTGTGGAGATCTTCTCTGGATCGTCGGCCTTGCATTCGCGCTCGGCCCGAGTTCGTTCCCGAGGACGTCCGAATCCGATGTGGGAACCCGCCGGACGTGATGCGGCGAGGGCCGGATGCCGGCACCGGGTAGGCCCTCGCCGCGGCGCGCGTTCGTTGCTAGGTCAGGGCTGTGGTCTTGATCGTCTCGAACTCCTGCGGTGTGATCGCCCCCGAATCGAGCAGCGCCTTGGCGTGGGCGATCTGCTGGGCCGGGGACTTGCCCGTCCCCGCGACGTCCTGGATGTAGGTGTCCTGGGCCTGTTTGACCTGCCCGAAGGCCGCCGCGGACCGTTTCGTCATGCCTTCGTTGCGCACGATCAGGTAGATCAGCGCCGACAGGAACGGGATCAGGAACAAGAACAGCAGCCACAGCGCCTTGAGCCACCCGGACATTTGGTGGTCCCGGAACAGGTCGGTGATGATCGCAAACAACACCCTCAGGTAGGCCACGAACAAGTAGAAGACGAAGAGGAACCAGAAGAACTCCCAGAAACCGTCCATTGTCGGCACTCCATCCACTCGGGTGATTCTCCGGTCAGGGGGCCAGGATCCTGGCCTTCTCGGCGTTGAACGTGTGGCAGCCGGTTGCGGTTCGTTGGCCCCGGCGACGGCCTGGCGGCCCGCCGCCGCCCGCCTACGCATCTTTCGTTTTCGCGTCTCTGCGCATCTCGTCGAGTTCCTCACCGCGCTTGCGGTAGGTGTAGCTGACTCCGGCGACGCCGAGGAACAGCACCACTCCGATGATGGCTCCGGCGAGCGACGCGCCGCGGAACCCGGGGGCGTCCACGTCCATGATCACCTCTCCCGCCTGCGCCGCGCTGTTGCCGCCGAGTACCACAGTGAGGGTCAGCAGGTTGGGCAGCATCACCAGGACCGCGGCGATCAGCAACACGATCTGCATCGGCTTGAACCGGCTCTGGCGGAACAGCCGCCACGCCCGGCGGAGCAGCAGCAACGGAACGAGGGTGCACACGGTGCCGAACAACAGCCCCCACAGGATGCCGCCGGCGAAGCTGCCATTGGCCAGGTCGCCCACGGTCTGAGCCCACGCCCGCGGGAGATAGGCCGCGAGGATGAAGTAGGTGATGACCACTACCACCACCAGGACTGCGATGCCGATGGTCTTCTTGGCCCACGCCGGCCGTCCCGGTTTCGCCGGTGCGGAGGTGGACGGGCCGTTCTCGGCCGTCATGACTGGTCTGTCTGCGTCGGCAACGGCGGGGCCTGACGGTGCCAGGCCAGTTCGCGGAGCCGGACCCAGTCGACGGTGGGTTCGGCGGGGCGGACCCCGGGGCGGTCGCGGGGTACCCGGATCCGGAGGGCGCCGGGCTCGATGGTGCAGCGCACCGGGGTGGTCAGCAGCAGCGATTCGCCGTCGACGCCGACCGGGGTCTGACGTGTGTCGGCGTCGACAATCACCTCGGTGGTGGTGTGCTGGGTCAGGCCCCGGACGTTCGCGCGGCGCAGCAGCCCGACCGCTTGGCGGGCGTTGGCGACGGAGACGGTCACGGCGCCGAGGACGCCGCGGTCGAGCCGGTCTCGACGGTTCAGGCCGGCGAGATCGCTGGTGCCGTAGGGGTTGTTGCTCACCAGGACCGCCTGTGGGTTCCGCACGGTGAGGTTCCCGATTTCCGTGACGAGTGGGGCACCGGCGTGTCCGGCGAGCAGGTCCGGGAGCATCTCGAGCACGGTTCCGGTCTTGTCGTCGCGGTAGGCGGGGCTGCGGACCACCTCGGCGTAGACCCCGAAGGAGGCGTTGTTGACGAACGGGCGGCCGTTGATCCGGCCGAGGTCGACGGCGAGCTCGACGCCGTCGCGCAGGGCGTCGAGACACCGGCTCGGGTCGGTGCGGTCGAGTCCGAGGTCCATCGCGAAGTGGTTGCGGGTGCCGGCGCTGATCACCAGGAACGGCAGGTCGTTCTCTGCCGCGACCCCCGCGACGAGGGCCTGGGTCCCGTCGCCGCCGGCCACGCCGAGCAGGTCGGCACCGCGGGCGACGGCCTGCCGGGCCAGGGCGGTGACGTCGACGGTGCCGGGTCCTTCGAGCAGGACCACCTCGGCGCCGAGTTCCTCGGCCTTGCGTCGGAGGTCGAATTTCGCGACCTTGCCGCCACCGGAGTGCGGGTTCATGATCAGCACCGGATGACGCGCCGGTGGGGCGGGCACCTCGCGGACGGCGGTGTCCGAGGTTCGTCCGCGCAGGGCGGCGCGGGCGCAGAGCACCGCGCCGAGCGCGAGAACGACGGAGGCGACGACCTCGGCGAGCAGGTGGGCGCGGATGAAGAGGACCAGCACGACGATCGGTGACAGTATCGCGATCGTCAGCGAGATCCAGCGCAGCACACCGCGACTGGCGAGGAACCAGTACAGCGCGGCGATCATGACGACGACGCCGCCGACTCCGACGACGAGGACCCCGACGGAGCGGAGCAGACCGGCGGAGATCAGCGGCACCGCCACCGCGAGGATCGCCAGTGCGAACGCCGCCCGCGCCCACCAGCGGCGGGCTCCGGTCGTGGTGTCGGGGGCGGCGGATCGGGTCTCGCTCATCGTCACGTCCCCGGGTGTGCGGTGATCCGGCCGTCGTCGATCGCCTTCCGCAACGCGGCGTGGTCGCGTTCGTTCTGGTCGGCGTAGGTCTCGGCGAAGGCGGTCAGTGCCTTGTCGAAGTCGTCGTCCGAACCGAGGTACCCGGCGATCGCGAACCGGTCCCCGGCGCGGGCGTGCGCGTACGCGAGCACCCGGGCACACAACCGGCCGTACATCGCCATGGTGTCGGGATTCATGGTCTCGACGACGGCGGAGCCCTTGCCGTCGCGCAGCTGGCGGACATAGAAGTCCCGCACCACGCCGTCGGCGTCGGGTCCGTGCTGCCAGCCGAGGAAGATGTCGCTGGCGGCCTGCATCAGCCGTTGCCCGGTCACGACGCGTTCGCCGTGGTTCGTGAATGCGGGGCCGTCGACGTACTTTTCGAGGACCGACGGCCCTGCCTCCTTGGCCTGCAGGAACAGCGGGTCGTCGCCGGGGCCGCGGAGCAGGACGATCCAGGCCCGGGTGCCGACACTGCCCACCCCGACGACCTTCCGGGCCGTCTGCACGTACTCGTATCGGTCCAACAGGAGACGGCGGGCGGGTTGCAGGGTGTCGCGGTAGTCGCGTAGTCGCCGGATCATCTCTTGTTCGATGTGGTCGGCTTCGGTGCCGGTGAAGATCTCCTCGATCGGCACGATCAGCGGCGGTGTGCTCACGATCCGCGGCTGCCCGTCCACCAGGGTGGTGAGTTTGGACAGCGCCTGCAGGCTGTCGCGACCACGGGATTTGTCGATCGTCTTTTTCACGCGTTTGCGGGTCGAGGAGTCCAGGACGTCGCGGAGCTCGTCCAGTTGGGCGGCGGCGTCGATGTGGGAGTACCAGGCCGCGAGCTCGCCGCGGTCGGCCTGGTACGACATGGTTTCGCGGTACTCGGCGGCGCAGGCGCGGGTGATCCGTTTGCGCTGTTTCCGGCTGAACCCGTTGCTCCGGCCGGCGACGGCGAGGCTCGCGACGAGTCGTTTGACGTCCCATTCGAACGGGCCGGGATAGGTTTCGTCGAAATCGTTGACATCGAAGGCGAGTTTGCGCTCGGGTGTCGCGAAGAGTCCGAAGTTGCTCAGGTGGGCGTCCCCGCACAGCTGGGTGTGCAGGCCGGTGGCCGGGGCGTGGGAGAGGTCGTCGGCCATCACCAGCGCGGAGCCGCGGTAGAACGCGAACGCTGACTCGGCCATCCGCCCGTACCGGATGGGGACGAGGTCGGGGACGCGGGTGGCTGCCTGGGACTCGAGCAGCCCGACCGGGTCACGGCCTGGGGCCGGTGCGTGTTCGGCGAGGGCGTCGAACGGGATTCGGGCCCGTACCGTGTCGCCGTGTTCGATCCGTGCCGCCCGGGTCGGATGGTCGGGCGCGCCGGCGGGTTGCGGATCGGGGAGGGTGTTTCGTTCGGTCATGACGTGGTCCCTTGGGTAGAGGCCCGCTCCGGGAAATCGATGCTCATCGGCTGATCCCCTTCCTGATCTCGGTGGTCGCGTCCCCGACCCGCCCGCCGGGAGGAGGGATTCGGTCGGATACGGGGCCTCCGAGAAACTTTCGCGCTGGCGGGATGCTCACAGTGTTCTGGTCATCAGCCTGTGCAGCCGCGGCGGCGGGCACATCCCCCGAAACGGGTGACCCAACCCGGTGCGGCAGGGCCGGGAGGCATCCCGGCGCTACTTCTTCGGTGGGGGTGGGTGGTCCGCCGGCCCCGCGGCCTCGCCGTCGGATCCGGCGGTGTCAGGTTCGGTGGTGTCGTCGGTGGGGGCGGTGTCCTCGACGGACCCGCTGATCATCACGTTCATCCAGCGTGTGGTGGGGTCGATGTCGAGCAGCAACGCCTTGACCAGCAGGGTCAGCGGAACCGCCAGCAGAGCACCGATCGCGCCGAGCACCGAGGCCCAGAACACCAGCGACAGGAATGTCACCGCGGTGCTCAGGCCGACGGCGTCCCCGACGAACTTCGGTTGGATGACCGACTGGATGACGAAGTTGATCACGCTGTAGATGACGATCACCCACAGCATCAGGATCGGTCCGCCCTCGAGCAGTGCCAGCAGTGCCGGCGGGATCACCCCGATGAGGAAGCCGATGTTCGGGATGTAGTTGGTGATGAACGACAGCATCGCCCACAACCAGGGCAGCGGGATGCCCAGCAGCACCAGCGCTCCGCCGTCGAGGACCGCGACGATCAGCCCGAACACCGTGGACACGACCAGGTAGTTGCGGGTGCCCTGAGCGGCGGTGGTCAACGCGAAGGCGATGTCGGGTCGGATCCGGGTGACAAACGCGATCCGTTTGCCCATGGTCATGCCGCCGGCGGTGGTGAACAACAGCAGCGCGAGGACGAACAGCAGGTTCGAGAACACCCCGAGCAGTCCCTGCAACGCGGTCGAGAGAACATCGACGAGTTTTCCGATGTCCAGGCTGCTGAGCATGTTGCGGATCTGCTCGGCGTCGACCCCGGCGTTCGCCAACACCGTGCGCAGCCCGTCGAGCTGCTCGTTGAACGACTCGGCGTAGTCCGGCAGCACCGACGCGAGCTGCCCGGTGGAGATCACCAACGCCCCGGCGATCCCGATCAGGATCGCATACACGGTGACCAGTGCTCCGACCATGCCGACCCAGGGATGCCAGCCGCGCCGTTGGGCCCAGGTCTGGATGGGTTGGACGGCCATGGTGAGGGTGAGCGCCAGGAGGACCGGCCCGAGTATCGGGGAGAAGATCCTCATCCCGATGACGGTCACGACCGCGCTGGCCGCGGCGATCAGCACGATGAGGCCGCGGGGAATCGTCCACTGCGCCGGGGTCGCCGACGCCGACGCCGACGCCGCCGACGCCGCCGCCGGTTGCGGGGCGGGTTCTTTGGATCGCATGTCCTGCGCCTCCTGTCTCTGGTGGTGTCGTGTTCGGTGAGCGCGGGCCCCGCCGGGATTCGGCCACGAACAAGGGCCATCACGGTGACAAGGACGGACACGCACACGGGGTCTGGGTTCCAGCCTTCGCAGCCCGGTCGCCGGTCGTATCCACCGAAACGGGTGACGACCTGCGAAAGTGGTGACGCCCGCAGTGGCATCGGAGTTCAATGGAAGGGTCGAGCGATCACCCGGAATCACCTCTGACGGACGCGGTGCCTCATGCAGAACCCTGCAGTGCCCGATCCAGACCCCGATCCCGCAGACCCCGATCCCGCAGACTCCGTTCCCGCGGTCTCCGACCGTGCGGGTCCCGGTTCCCTCGACCCGCACCCCCGCAGCCCGGCATCGTCGGATGATCCGCTGCTCGCGGCCCGGTTCGCGATCCCGGCGGCGCCGAAGGTCCTCGTCCGCCGCCCGGGGCTGCTCGGACGGCTGGCCGACGGGGTGCGCGGGCCGGTGACCCTGCTCGCCGGACCGGCCGGCGCCGGCAAGACGGTCCTCGCCGCCCAATGGGCCCGCGACCGCACCGCACCCCGTCACACGGTCTGGCTGACCGTGGAACCCGGCGACGCCCCGGGATTGTTCTGGGCCTACCTGCTCGAAGCGTTGGATCGGGGCGGGGTGCGGCTGCCGGTCGAGGTCGGGCGGCCGGCGCGGGCGGAGGGGGCCGACCACTCGCTGCTGGTGCGCCTCGCTGACGCGTTGGCCGCATCCCAGGAGCCGGTGGTCGTGGTGCTCGACCAGTTCGACGCGGTGTCCGCGCCCGAGGTCGCCGCCGGTGTGCACTTCGTCGCCGGGCACGCCGCCGGTGCGTTGCGCCTCGTGCTGACCGCCCGTACCGAGCCGCTGCTGCCGCTGCACCGCTATCGGGCGGGCGGTGAGATCACCGAGATCCGCAACGCCGATCTGATGTTCACCGCCGCCGACGCCGGCATGCTGTTGCGCGCGCACGGTCTGGAGATCACAGAGGCGGGTATCGCGCGGCTGGTCGAACGTACCGACGGCTGGGCGGCCGGGCTGCGCCTGGCCGCGTTGGCGATGCAGCGCAGCGCCGACCCGGAGGGGTTCATCGGCGCGTTCGCCGCCGACCGCACCACGATCGCCGACTACCTGCTCTCGGAGGTGCTCGCCGCGCAACCGCCCGCGGCGCAGGAGCTGCTGCTGCGGGCCTGCATCACCGACCGCCTCCACCCCGACCTGGCGGACCGGCTCACCGGCCGCCGCGACGGCGACTGGACCCTGGCCCGCCTCGCCCGCGCCCACGCCTTCCTCGAACGCGTCGACGGATCGGACTGGTACCGGCTGCACCCCCTGTTCGCGGAGGTCCTCCGCGCGCACCTCGCACACCGGTACCCCGGACTCGAACCCCGATTGCGCTCGCAGGCGGCACGCTGGTTCGCCGGCACGGGACGCCTCACCGACGCCGTCACCCAGGCCGCCGCCGCCGGGGACTGGCAGTTCGCGGCCGGACACCTGGTCGACACCCTCGCGATCGGCCGGCTCTTCACCGGACTGGACACCGCCCGCCTGCGCGACGCGTTCGCCGCCATGCCGGCGACCCTGCCCGGCGCGGCCCCGGCGCTGGTGGATGCCGCCCGCCGCCTCGTCGACCAGGACGTACCCGGCTGCACGGCCGCGCTCGCCCGGGCGGACGAGTTCCTGAGCGCCGGGCCCGCGACCCCGGCACTCGAGCTGGTCCGTTCGATGGTCGGGGTGCTCGCGGGACGGGCCGGCGGCGATCTGGCCGCCACCCGGCAGGCGGCGGCCACCGCCGACCGGCTGCTGCAGGAGGTGCCGCAGCCTCTGCGCGGGCAACACCCCGAGATCCCGGCCATGGTGCTGGGCGGGCTCGGGGCGGCCGAACTCGGTGCCGGTCATCTCGACCGCGCCGAACAGGTACTCACCGACGCCGTCACCGGATGCGAGAGCCCCGGAACCGAACAGGTACTCACCGACGCCGTCACCGGATGCGAGAGCCTCGGAACCGACCAGCCGCTGCGCGACTGCCTGGGATCGTTGGCACTGGTCGAGCTGCTGCGGGGACGCCTGCGCCGGGCCCTGGCACACTCACGCCGATCCCTCGCCGTCGCCGAACGCTCCGCAGCGCCGCCGGACGATGCGGTCGGGCTCGGTCACCTCGTGATGGCCGGGGTGGCCGCCGAACACGACGACCGCGCGGCCGCCCACACCCATCTCGACCTGGCATCCGAGACCGCCGGACCCCGGCCCGACCCCGCGTCGGCCGTCACCGCCGCCGTCATCTGCTCCCGGCTCGCCGTCGCCGACGGCGACTGGCACGGGGCCCTCGAGATCCTGCGCACCGCGGAAACGACCCTGGTCCGCCCCCCGCCGCAGTGGGCGGCGGACGAACTGGTCATCGCCGCATCCGCCGCGCACCTCGCACACGCCGACCCCCGCGCGGCGCTCCACGCACTCGACGCCGTGCCGTCGGACCGCCCGGAGCACGCCGTGGCCCGGGCCCGGGCACAGCTGGCCACCGGCCGTGACACCTCCCGCGCGCTGGAGGTCATCGCGGACCTGCCCGCGGACACCTCGGCCCCGGCCACAGTCCGGGTGCAGGCGTGCCTGCTGCGGGCCCAGGCCGCCGCCGACGACGGCCACTCCGACCAGGCCCGCCGCCTGCTGCAGCAGGCCCTTCGTCTCGCCCGCCCCGAAGAGTTGCGGCGGGTCTTCGTCGAGAGCGGCCCATGGGTGCACCAGTGGCTCCTGCAGAACCCGCAGCGGGCGGGCGGACGCGACTGGTTGCCCACCCCCATCGACCCCTCTCCCCGCCCGGCCGACGACACGGCACTGCCCGCCCTGGTCGAGCACCTGACCCCCCGAGAACTCGAGGTGCTGCACCAGGTCGCGGCGATGTCGAGCACCGAAGAGGCCGCGGTCGCCCTGTCGATCTCCACCAACACGGTCAAAACGCACCTGCTGAACCTCTACCGCAAGCTCGGCGTCGCCCGCCGCCGCGACGCCGTGCACCGCGCCCGCGACCTCGGACTGCTGTAGCGGCAAGCTGAGCATCACCCGCCGCCGCGACGCCGTGCACCGCGCCCGCGACCTCGGACTGCTGTAGCGGACGGGGTCGCCCAAACCGGGTGATCCCAACACCGCGGGCGGGGGCAGATGATGAGGACAACTCGCCGTCGGCTCCGAGAAACGAGTTCCCATGCGTTACGAATTTCGTGTCGATGGCGTCGTGTCCGAGGCACTGGCCGACGCCTTCCCCGAACTCGACTCTGTCCGCATGCCCGATCAAACCCTGTTCCACGGCGAGGTGACCGACGAGGCCCACCTCTACGGGCTCCTCGCCCGCTTCCGGAACCTCGGCCTGCACGTCCTCGAGATGCGGCAGCTGCCCGCCTCACGCGCCGGCCCACCCTCGACCGAGTAGCCGAACCCCGACACCGAACCGCCAGAACACCCATCGCCCCAACGTATTCACGGCCGAACGATCGAATCGGAGAGGAACCCGATGAGCACCACCCGCGACACACTGACCGCGATCACCACCCCCGACCGCCTCGAAACCCGACTCGGTGCCCTCGAATTCACCGACGGCGCCCCGCACCGAGAGACCGCGACGAAGGTCTACGACAACCTCGACCTCATGCGCGGGGTCGACGTCTTCCTGGGCGCCTTCCCGGGAGCGTCGACCTGGGCGCTGCGCCAGGGGTTCGTCGACGCCGGCGCCAAGGACAACACCGTCCTGATCTTCTCCGAGCTGATGGACTCGCAGTCGTTGTTCCTGACCGCCAACGCCGACACCGTCTACTACGTCGGCATCATCGACCTCACCAATGGCCCGATGGTGGTCGAGACCCCGCCGGCGGCACTGGGCATCTTCGACGACATGTGGTTCCACTGGATCATCGACTTCGGGCTGCCCGGGCCCGATCGCGGCCAGGGCGGCACATACCTGCTCGTTCCCCCCGGCTACGACGGCGCCCTGCCCGACAGCGGCTTCCACGTCGGGCACTCGAACACCCACCGCGTGCTGATGCTGGGCAGGTCCTTCCTGCAGAACGACGACCCGAAACCCACCGCGGACCTGATCAAGAGCACCCTGAAGATCTACCCGTACACGCCAGGCGGGTACGGCACCAGCGTCGCCACCCTCCTCGCGGGCGAGGTCCGTGCCGGGGCGCCGACCGAACCCCCCGAGACCCAATTCGTCGAATCCAGCGGGAAGGCGTTCAACACCATCCCCCCATCCGACTTCGGCTTCTACGAAACCCTGAACGCGATGGTGCAGGAGGAGCCCGCGACCGCCACCGATCCCGAGACCCTGGGGCAGTTGGCGGCCATCGGGATCGTCAAGGGTGAGCCGTTCGCCCCCGACGAGCGGATGCACAAGATCCTCGACGAGGCCGCGGCGATCGGCAGCGCCACCGCCCGGTCGCTGATGTTCGACACCCCCGACAAGGACGGGGTGCAGTTCTACCCGGACTCGGCGTGGACCAACATGCTCTTCCCGGGCGGCTACACCTTCGAGACACCCCCACCGCTGGTCACCGAGGACGGCATCACGCCGTTCCCGCCCGGGGGCGCGAAGAAGCTGAACGTGCGGACGCTGTTCTTCTACGGCTACACCGGCATCAGCCCGGCGATGTGCATGCGGCTGACGAACATCGGGTCGCAATACCTGGCCGCGTTCAAGGACTCCGGCGGCCGGTTCTACGACGGCGCCCAGCACTACACGGTGACCCTGCCCCCGGACATCCCCGCCGCCCGGTTCTGGTCGCTGACCCTCTACGACAACGGCACCCGGTCGATGCTGCAAACCCCGCAGCGGTTCCCCCGCGCCGGCAGCCAAAGCTATCCGACCCCGGCCGCCGAAGCCGCCGCCGACGGGTCCACCACCGTCCACCTCGCCCCCGAAAAGCCGGAGGGCGTCGATGACGGCAACTGGATCCAGACCATGCCCGGCAAGGGATACTTCGTGATCCTGCGCTGCTACAGCCCGCTCGCATCCTTCTTCGACAAGACCTGGCGAGCCGGCGAGATCGAGCGGGTGCAGTAACGCCTCCGGTGGGTCCTCGCACCGATCCGTCGTCCCGGCCCCGCCGCGACGACGGGCGCGGGGTCCTTCCGCGAACGTCCCAGGGAGGAGGCGACTCGATGGTCGACCACTCACCGGCGCCGACACGGATGAGCCGGCGCGCCCAACTCCGCGGCGCGATCCTGCGCCCGATGCTGACCGCAGCAGTGCTGCTTGTGCTGTATTTCATCGTGCCACTGGACAATGTGAACAATCCCCGCAGCTGGCTGCTGCTCGTCGGGGCGATCTGCGTGTTCGGTGCGGTCACCGCCTGGGAATACCGCCGGATCCTGCAGTCGCGGTACCCGGTGCAGCAGGCCCTCGAGACGATCGCCACCGTCCTGCCGCTCTACCTGCTCGGATTCGCGATCCTGTACTACCTGATGGCGGCGGTGAACCCGGGCAGCTTCTCGACCGGCCTGTCCCGGATGGCCTCGCTGTATTTCACCGTCACCGTCTTCTCCACCGTCGGCTTCGGCGACATCCTCGCCGCCTCGGACACCGGGCGGGCGGTGGTCACCATTCAGATGATCACCAACCTGGTGCTCCTGGGCATCGGCGGCAAGGTGCTCTACGGCGCCATCGAGCGCTCACGGAAGCGCCAGGCACCCACCGATCCCGACTAGCGGAGCTGGTCCCCGGCGACGGGCCTCCCGGGCGGGTGCCCTCGTGAAGGCACCGAACACCATCCACACCACAAACGCCAACAACCCCACCGTCTCGGGAAACTACGGAACAGCGATGAGCGGTAAGCGGTGATCCTGGCTGCTAGCGCAGTAACCGCCTTCTCGGCGCCGAAGCCGCGGAACATCGCATGAGCGATCTGGTTCCGGGCCACGGTCCGCCTCGTACCGGCGGAATTCCTGACCGATGCGTACGGGAGGTTCGCCGAGGAGCCGATCAGGCCAACACTGGAGTGGTTCTTCCATCTCCATGACGTCGACGGGGCGGGTTTCCGGCACAAGGCCATTCAGGACCAAAGCCCGACGTAGCATCACATGCATGACTGAGGAGCCGGTCCCTCCCGCGGCTCGCGACACGGACCTGGGGGTGCGGCGGCTCGCCGCCATTGCGGTGGCGACCTCGCTCCTCGTGTGGTGGCCGGCCTTCACGCTCGGTGTATACAACACGGTCTTCTTCGAACAGATTTTTGCGCTGTGGGCGGCGGCGACAACGGCGTTCTTCGTCGCCGTGCTCCTGCTCGGACGGCGGGCGCAGCCCGCCGTGTACTCGCTTCTGATCCCGTCGGTCTGGATAGTGTTGACGTGGCTGACCTCCGCCGATACCACCAGCCTCGGCCACGACATCCTGTTCTGGCTGGGCGTCGTGGTGACCATCGCAGGGATCCCCGCGATGGTCACACTCGTCCTCGTCATGGTCGTTCCGGGCTCGGAGGCTGTACGCGGCCGCGACACAGCGGTCGCGGTGGGAGCTATCGTGCTCGTCGTCGTGCTGTCCTTCGCGCTGGGCACCCAGCACCCCCGCCTACTGACATGCGACGACTTCAAGATCAGCGGCAACGACCAGCCCGCCGGGTGTACTCCAGATCTCGGCGAAATTGCCCCCTGACGGGACCATCCCCAGGCGCGATCAACGAACCGGGTTTGCAGGCGAGGGGCCGGTCCGGGATCTTGTTGCTCATCACGCCGCGGGCCAACTCGGCCAGCACGCGTGGGTCGCGTTCCCCCCGGCGATGAGTGCCTCGATCATGTCCGGCGCCGACCGCGTCGTCATACTGGAGGCCGCCGAGTCGATCTCTCGATTCCGCCGGCCTCGGATGACCGCGGCAGCGCACCGGTTCTCACCCGTTTCGGGTGAGCACACCCCACGAACGGCGGACCCGTTGTCACCCGTTTCGGGTGAGCACACCCCACGAGGACGGACCGACCCCCGGACCGCGCACGTCGGTGCACCTCTCAGGACTTGGACACCTCGTCGATCTCCTTGCTGACCTGATCCGTGTCCGCCGCGAGCTGCTTCTTGGTCACCTTGGAGGCGCGTTCGAGCGCCTTCTCGACATGCGCCTCGAGGTCCGTCGCCGCGACGACGATCAGCCCGCTGTCACCCTCGTCGAGCAGCTCACCGACCTCCTTGAGGTCGGCGCGGCTCATCCCGGCCGCGACGTGCCCGCCCAGGGCCCCGAGACCGGCGCCACCGGCACCACCCAACAACAGTCCGGCCCCGATCCCGACGGCCGGGAACAGGGCAACCAGTGCGCCCCCCACCAGGCCGATGCCGAGCCCACCCCAGGCACCCTGCCGGGTCGGCTGCTCATGCTTCTTGACGATCTTGACCTTGCCCTTGTCCGTCCTGGTGATGACGGCCGCGTCGTAGGTGTCGATCAGGTCTCTCGCGGCGTAGATCTCGTGCACGGCGTCGTAGTCGGCGATCGCGGCGTCCTGCGAGTCGTAGGTCGCCGCAAGCAGGGCGAATGTGTCCATGGCCATGGTGTCCTCCAAGGGTTCGGGTGAAGGGTGGACAAGTGGACGCCGGCGGTGAGGGCGACCCCGGGCGGGCCGCCACGCTCGACGACCACCAGTCGGCCGTGGTGCCGAGCGACGGCAAGTCCAGGCTGGCAGGGCACCCGAATCCACCGACATGCAGCACATTCGGCGGCCGGGGGATGGATCCGTCCGTCGTCCCGTCGCGGCCAGCCCGACACCCATCGCGGACATCGATTGACGACATCTCCCCTCGCTGATCATGCACAGCGCCTCACCAGCGTTGTCCGGCTTCCAGCCTCGGCACCCGCGGCACCGCCCGCATCCCCCAAAACGGGTGACCACTCGACCACCCGGGAGTCCTGGGTGGGTGCAGTGCTCGTCGGGAGGGTCGCGATCAGCCCCCGCCCGCATCGTTGCCACGCAATCTGTCGGATTCGGAGCGTGCCGGCGACCCGCGGATTTTCGCGACCGTGCCAGCGGACGGTTCTCGCTGACTTGTCGGAATCCGCACCGTCGACCAGCGCGATCGGAGGACAATCAAGTTTCGCCAGAACACACTTCGTTGCCCGGGAAGGGAACGGCCGATGTCCGATGAATCGCTGGTCAAGCAAGGTGTGGCAAAGGGAACGTCGATGGGCGGGGCGGTTCTTCTCGTCACCGTCGGCGTGCTCGAGTTCCTTCAGGGGATCTCCGCGGTAGCCAAGGACGACGTGATCGTCGTCGGCATCGAGTACACCTACCAATTCGACGTCACTACCTGGGGATGGATCCATCTCGTGCTCGGTGTGATCGTTGCGGCCGTCGGTGTGGCACTGTTCACCGGGGCTACCTGGGCACGAGTCGCTGCCATGGTGCTGTGCGCCCTGTCGATCTTCGTCAACTTCCTGTGGTTGCCGTACTACCCCGTGTGGGCGATCACGATCATCGCGCTGAACGCCGTCGTGATCTGGGCGGTCGCAACCTGGAATCCCGACGAGATCTGAACGACGATGACCGACGGCACGAACACGGCCCCGTTCGGCAAGGACGAACGCGCAGAACTTCTCCGGTTGCGCGACGAGGTGCCCGCCCACCCCGGAACGGGCTGCGCTGGACCGCGGTGACGATTCTGCTGGTGCTGGTCGCGGTTCTCGCACTTGTGTCGGTCACCGCACGCTTCACCAGGAGCCAGATCCTCGACACCGACCGCTACGTGAGCACGGTGGCACCCCTCGGTGCGAATCCGGCCCTCCAGGCGGAGATCACGAACCAGATCACCGACGAGATCTTCACCCGGGTCGATGTCGAGGGGCTCACCAAGGACGCACTCGAGGCACTGACCGACGTCTCGAATCTCGCAGCGAACGCTCCCCGGCTGGACGCGGCCGTGGTCGGTCTCGCACCGGTGATCACCAGCCAGGCAAAGAGCTTCGTCCACGACACCGTCAGCTCACTCGTGAAGTCCCAGCAGTTCGAGGACTTGTGGATCCAGGCGAACCGTTCGGCGCACAACGCGCTCGTGTCGGTGATGACGGGGAACTACGGCCTCAGCTCCGTCGAGGTCGACCAGAGCGGCACCGTCAGCATCTCCCTGGGCACCGTCATCGACAGGGTGAAGGCCGCACTGACCGAGCGCGGTTTCGCGTTCGCGGACAAGATCCCGTCGGTGGACAAGCAATTCGTGTTGTTCCAGTCACCCGAACTGGTGAAGGCGCAGCGGGCCGTCGCCGCGCTCGACAAGGCGTCGGTGATCTTGCCGTGGCTGGGAGTCGCGTGCGCCGCCGCCGCTGTCGCCGTCGCACCCTCGGGCCGGCGGGTTCGCGCGCTGGCCCTCGCCGGGTTGTCGATCGCGCTGGGGATGCTCGTCCTCGCGATCGGAATTCTCGTCGGACGCGCCATCTACCTCGACAGCGTCCCGTCCGACGTCCTGTCGCCCGATGCGGCGACAGCGGTCATCGACACCGTCCTCGTGCCGCTGCGCACCAGTCTGCGCGCGGTGGCTGTGCTCGGCGTGGTGATCGCGATCGGCGCCTACCTCACCGGCGGCTCGTCGTCCGCCAGGGCCGTGCGTCGCGGCTACGGGCAGGCACTGGACTTCGTCCGGCGGTCCGGGAGCGGCCGCCCGCCGAACGAGGTGGAACGGTGGGCCAACCAGCTCCGCGTTCCGCTGCGGTGCGGCATCATCGGTGTCGCGGCGGTGCTGCTGATGTTCTGGCGTTACCCCACCGGACTGGTCGTGTTGTGGATCGTGTTCATTGCCCTCCTCGCGCTCGCGGCGCTCGAACTGCTCATCCGCCCGGCCCGCAAATCCGCTGTGCCGAATGACATCACACCGGCGGACACCCCGCCCACGAACACACCGCCGACTGACGCTACGCCAGTGTCTTCGCCCTGATCGCCTGCAAAGGCAAACATGTGCGCGGGGACGGTGCCGCGGCGGGACGGTCCGGCCGCAATCCCGATCATGAAACAGATCGCCGACTCCGGGTCCCCACTCCCGGGCCTCGCCATCTCTTCTCACCGTTCACGACGGGCGTGGTGAGCGACGGATGAATATCCGCCGCGCTCCCCGGAGGCCGATTGTGGCCGGCACCGCCGACTCGGTGGGTGGGGTGGCCGGAAGTTCAGGTGTGCGCACCGGTGCCGCAGACGCCACTGGACGGCGATACGCGGCATCGAGTGCACGCGTCGCGGCCCGTTCGACCAGCAGCGGGACGAAGTCCCGAATGCGACACCCCTCGAACCGACCGAGCGTGGCCTCGATCAGATCCTCGACCACCTCGGGGCCGAGGTCCGGGTAGCGCTGCATCAGTCGGATTTGGACGACGCCGATGTCATGCTCTTCGCGGTCGTCCATGACAAATATTGTCCGCCCGGCCGGACCGGCAGGAACACGTTTCGGAGGCCGAGGCCAATTTGTGCCCGCGGGCTGGCGGGAGAAGGTGTAACCGTTACCTTCCCGCACCGGATTCGGAGGTAGTGGCGAACGGGCTGGGACCCGAGCGCGACGATGATCGAAGTGGGATGGAGTCCGATCTCGGTCCAGCTGGTAGTGACGGTCAGCGACCCGGTCCGCGGGTAGGCGCCGATCCAGTACAACGGCGTCGTCCGGTACGGCCCGAATTCTTCGGAGCGGGGTTCGCTCCGGTGAATCGCGTCGGCGGGGCCGTCGGGTCGTCGACGCGGACCAGCACCGTCAGATAGGACCACCGCGCAGATAGGACCACCGCGCCGACCAGTCATGGGGATCGGTCAGGGAACGGGTTTCGTAGCGGGCGAAGTCGGCGCGGACCCCGGTGACCCGCAGCGCCAGATGCAGCAGCCCGGAAGCGAATGCGGTGACCGAGGACAAAGTCAGGTCGTCCTCCGCCGCGATCGGCATCGGCATCGGCGCGTGCATGCGAAGGCCACGGTCGGGAGGCTGCGCGAGAGCCGGCCAACGATGGCTGCGCATGCCTCCGGGTTCTCGGTGGGGGTCGGCGGAAAGGACTTTGTCCCCTAGCCGGCCCCTCGCGTGGCTAGGAACACTGATAGTGACCGGGATCGGTGCCCGCGCCTTGGCCACCGCTCGGCCACATCTGTGCGACTGAGAGTACCCACATGACACGCCTGCAGGCTTCTTCGGTGAGCGCACCGCATCACTGCATTCCCACCCGCCGAGCACTGAGCACGCCGGAGATCCTGCAACGGATCCAGGCGATGTTCGCTGATGGGGACGACGCCGGCTCGGCTGGCAACGACGAGAAGCCGTCGCCTATCTGAGATGCAGCCGTTCCGACTGCGCCACCTGCAACAGCATTGCGGTGCAAGCGGATTCGATGATCTTGCCCCCGGTCGGCAGCCTCACGGTCCCGCCGATGACGATCATATCCAATGGCCGATCCCGGCCGGGCTCGATTCGTGGTGGCGGCGGGTGATGTCCGCGAGCCACGGGCACGCGCGCACGAAACCGGAACGCACTCGGCGCCCGGCCACACGGACCCCAGCCGCCAGCTGAAACGGACAACAAGCGGACCGCTCTCGTGAGCCGCTGGGGGTCGAATCTGGCGAGGACGCTGCTGATGGGCCGATGAAAGCCGCCGAACATACCGCACGCTCGCGTGCCTGGTTCCGATGCCCGTGATGCGTCCGCGAGGCCGCGGTGATCCGTAATCTTTCCCGCGTCGGAATCGGAGGAAGTCGGGAAGGGCTGCTGGGGCTGGCGACGCACGGTATCGCGGGCAAGACGACCCTGCTGCGGTCGGTGTGGTCGGTGGGCCCGGTGGTCCTTCAACGGCGGAGATCGTCAGCTGACCGGCCATCCCGGTGTGCGGCCGACGTCGTTCCATTCTCGATCCCACTGGCGCATCCGGCTTCGCGTATTCACCCACCGGACCGCGCAGAGCAGCAGGAAGGAACCCACCGCGGCGGTGGCCCACGCCGACAGCGCGGCGCCGACGGCGATCGCCGCGTTCTCGGGTCCCGATCGGGGCTCGTCGACCACGTGGCCGTCAGGATCGATCCACACCGCGACGGTGTCGCCGCGGTGTGCGTCGTGCCGGGTTTCCACGTCGGTGGACTGGAGGTTGCCATCGGGCGCCGTCCACTGAGCCGTCGCATGGTCTTCGGTGTCCGGGGAGTCACCGGTCGCACCCCCCACGAGGACTTGGTGCGGATCGTCGATGAGAACAGCAGTTTGTGCATGTCTGCTCTGCAGGTCGGCGCGAGACTGATCGTTCAGGCGGGTGTTGGTCACCGTTCCGAACGCCGCCGCGAACGGGACCATGATCAGGACGAAGGTGATCATGACGGCCGCGACGACGGCATCGAGACGGTCCCTGGTCCGCATGAGGGGATTTCGGCTCCACGGAGTCAGTCTCCACCAGCGTGATGCGGATGACTGATGGATATTCATCCCGTGCCTCCTCGGCCATCCTTGCGCAATCCGAGTCTTCCGCACCCAGGGCGCGCGGCGTAGAGCACAAGGTCATTGGCAGAAGTGACAGAGAGAGCACTTTCCTTGCCGCGTTCCACGGGGTGTGCGTGGGACGGCGGTCCGGCATGCGGATACCGGCCTCCAAGGGCGCCCGGACGGGTGCCCTTTCGGCTCTGGAACTGAGCTCGCTGTGACCGCACCGAGCGGAAGTATCGTCGCCCACGACGACGGTGGCACGTGCCGCCCCGTCCGCCCCGTCCGATGCGATGCGATGCGATGCGATGCGCTGAGCTGAGCGTGCCCCGAGACGAAGAGTCGAGTGCCTCAACGGTGACGACGACACATCCTCGCCGAGAACGGACTCGGTGTGTGAACGTCGATTACTCCGTCAGGCTGCACGCCGCGAAGGGTGCCGGTGTGAGTGGCATCCGTTGCACCGAGAAGGGATCTTGGTCAGGTGCTCCCTCCGTAGCGCGCCGTCTCCGGCCCAGTGCCGGAGAAGTCGGTGGTGATCACGCCGCCACCGAGGCCATGTCCGACCACGGTCACCACGCAGTGCGAGCCCTACCGCCGGTCGCCTGCCAGCCGGGGCAGCGTCAGGCGGCGGCCGGTGACGTACTCGATGTCGAGGACCAGGTAACCATCGGAGGGTCGGATCGTCCACGGGGAGGGGCCGGTGTGGTCGAACCCGGACAGATAGTCGGAGCCGGTGGCGGTGCGGGCGTGGCCGAGAACGACCACACTCCAACCGGCGCGGGTTCCCGACTCGACGTGGCCGGCCTCGAATGCCACAAACGTCCGATCGAGGCGGTCGAACCAGGACTCGTTCTCGGTCGCAATGACGATCTCGGAGCGGGGGGCGGCGAAGGTCACCCACCGCACCGCGGGCAGGGCGTCCTCGGTGTAGAGCAGACGACCCGTGGGCACCGACCGCAACGCGTGGACGCATTCGGTCGGGGTCAGGGTGCCGTCACGGTCGGAGGTACGCATCACGCTGTGGTCTTCTTTCCAGGCGCGACGGTCGGGTGCGTGCGTCTATCTCCTCAGCATGACCGTTGCGTCCCGGAATGGTTAGAGTCTTACGTCGTCGTGCCTGTCACTCAGAGTCACCAATGGCGCCTCGCCCGCGCGTGACCGAGTTTGACCTCCACCAAAAGGGGCTATCCCCGGGGTGCACGCCGCCGTCGGCTACGCCGCCCGGGTCTGCACGGCGGGGCGCGCATCACGACGCGGCGCAGAAAGCTGGTGACGATGCCAGGAGACGACGACTCACTCCTGCTCGACACGCTCTCGCAAATACGGCTCCGGCAGATGCTGACCGAGATGCAGGACCGCATCGAGCAGATGACCGCCTCCCGGGAACAGTTCGACGGACTGCTCGAGGCGATGCTCACCGTCTCGTCCGGGCTGGATCTGGCGGCGACGCTGCGGCGGGTCGTCGACGCGGCCATACGGCTGGTCGACTGCCGCTACGGGGCACTCGGTGTGCTCAACCAGAGCGGAGACGGGTTGCAGGATTTCATTTACTCGGGCATCGACGAGCACACCCGGCTCCTGATCGGGGATCTACCCACCGGGCACGGGCTGCTCGGTGAGCTCATCGAGCGTCCTGCACCGATCCGCCTGGGCAACATCACCGGGCACAACGCATCTGCGGGGTTCCCCGCACATCACCCGCCGATGCACACCTTTCTCGGCGTTCCGATCCACATCCGCGGGCAGGTCTACGGCAACCTCTACCTCACCGACAAAGCCGCAGGCCAGCCCTTCACCGAGGACGACGAAATCCTCATCCAAGCCCTCGCCGCGGCGGCCGGGATCGCCATCGACAACGCCCGCCTCTTCGAGCAAGCCCGGCAGCGCCAGCAGTGGCAGCAGGCCACCAGCGAGATCCGCGGTGAACTGCTCGCCGCCATCGACCCGGGCGAGGTGCTCGATCTGATCGCCCGCCGGGCCCGCCACCTGGCCGGCGCCGACCACGTCCTGATCGCCCGACCCGACGACCTCGACCAAGCCTCCGCCGACGTCACCACCCTCACGGTCACCGCGTACGCCGGGAACGACCCGAGCGTGCCCGGTATGCGGATCGGCGTCGACGACACCGCCCTCGGGCGGGTCTACCGCACCGGACAACTGATCCAGGTGCCGGAGATCAGCGACGCCGGCCCACACGGCGGTCCGGCTTTGCTGCTGCCGCTGCGGGTGTCCGCGGACTCGGTGACCGGGGTCCTCGCCCTGATCCGCACCCTCGGCCGGGAACCGTTCGACGACCGCCAACTCCCCCTGGCCGCCGCCTTCGCCGACCAGGCCGCCCTCGCCCTGAAGCTGGCCGACGATCAACGCCAACTGACCGCCATGTCACTGATCGCCGACCGCGACCGGATCGCACGGGATCTGCACGACCACGTCATCCAACGGTTGTTCGCGCACGGACTGCACCTGCAAAGCGCCCACGGACGGACCCACGTCCCCGAAGGCCGGCAACGATTGTCGGAGATGATCGACGACGTCCAGGACATCATCACCGACGTCCGCACCGCCATCTTCGAACTGCACGACGGCCAGGACGACGGGTTCGCACTGCGCCCGGCGTTGACCGCGATCATCACCGAACAAACCGGTGAGAGCGGACTGCGCACCACCGTGCGCATGACCGGGCCGCTGAACGTGGTCACCGGACCCCTCGCCGACCACGCCGAAGCGGTGCTGCGGGAAGCGCTCAGCAACGTCGTACACCACGCCCACGCCCACCGCGTCGTCGTCACCGTCTCCGTCGACGACGACCTCACCATCTGCGTCACCGACGACGGCACCGGCATCCCCCCGGTCGTGACCCGCAGCGGCCTGCACAACCTCACCGCCCGCGCCGACCAGGCCGGCGGCACCTGCACCATCACCACCCCCACCACCGGCGGAACCCGACTGACCTGGACCGCACCGCTCCCAGAACCATGAGAAACAACCCAAATGTAAAGTCACGGCGGTCGATGTCCGTTGCGCCGACCGGTGACCCGTGAACATCCAAAAGGTGTACCGGCGCTGATCCAGCGATCTTGCCGGAACTTTCACCCGCATATTTGGATCGAAATGTGTTGACCCGCAAAAAGGGTTCGTACAGGTCAGACCTACCGCCATCCAAATCTGGAAACCAGACACGAAAGCGTGCAACCTACAACTGTAGGTTTTCGGCTCGTTTGTCACTTCTCCGAATTTCTGAGCTGCGGGTTTTCAACGTCGTTGTCAGTGCATGATTCTCACGAACGTGTCGGAATCCTCAGCCCGGTCGCCATCCCGTAAGACGATCCGCAACCGGTCACCGGGGCCTTCTTCGAGACGTGCGCAGCCTCGTCAGGTGGTGCGCTGTACCTGCGGCGGCTTCCAGGTGCCGTCGAGGATGGCCTGCTGAGGCCAGTAGGCACGGATGTAGAGGGAGAACTCGTCGGGCGGCGCAGGCAGCCAGTTGTTTTGGGGGGCATCCGCGGGAGGCTGGTTGCTCACGTAGAGGGTGAGCGATCCGTCGTCCCCGTGCTTCAGATCAGGGTTCTTGGTGCCGAGGGAGTACCGGCCCAGGCCGTTTTCGTAGTAGAAGTGGTGCTTGTTGTACAGCGTGACCGAGAAGAATCCGTTGACCGGTGGTAGCTCGCCGGCGCCGAACGTCACGGTGTAGTCGTGCGAGCCGTCGAGCTGGATACCGTCGATGTCGGTATCGGTGAAGATGTACTTCGTCTCCTGGGGGGCGTTCTCGAACATGTTCGAGCGAGCCAGGGCGGTGCGGGTCAGGTAGTCGGTGCCGAACGCGGAGTTGTTTGTCGGCGAGTACCAGTTGTTGCCCGCGGCCGGACCGTTGAATTCCCACCGCAACAGTGGCGTGATGAGTTCACTCTCGGTCTCCCGGGCGACCTCGACCAGCGCCTGCTTCACCTCGGGTGACTCGTCGGCCGCGGCGAGCAAGGTACGGAACTGCTGGTACAACGCTTCCTCGCCCGGCAGCGGCGGTACCGTGTCGAGCACCTCGTGGAGTTGGTCGAAGTACACGTCCGGGTCGACCCAGCGGATCTCCGCGCTGCCCGCCTCGTCGGGCACGGGGAAGCTGGGGACGGCCGCCCAGTCGTAGGTGTGCATCGTGCCGTCGAACTCGTCCAGTGGGTAGATGTTGACCTGCCGGACCAGGTCCGCGACGGCGGCCCGATCCTCCGGTGTGTCCTCGATGAACACGCGTGGGCAGAACGCGGCCAGCGCCGTCGAGGATCGGAAGCTGCCGGTGATCCCCTTCGGGAGGGTGCCTTTCCAGTTCGGTCCAACCACGGCGTAGAAGCCCGGTTCGGTTCCGTACTGCTTACCGAGCTGGGCGAAGGAGTCCGTGCGGTGATCCCAGGCGGCCGCGACCCAGAACCGGGCGCCGAAGTCCGGGATCTGGAACACCGCCGGCTGCTCGTCCAGGCTTCCGAATCCGAACCCGTACAACACGTCCTGGTTGGTGCACGCGACGAACCGCTGCGACGGGGCGATGTAGTCGGTCATCATGCAGACCCCACCGAGCGGCGCGTTCGGGAGCACACCCCCGCGTAACCCTGGCTCGGGAACCGAGGTCAGTCCGGTCCGGCGATTGATCATCGAGACCATCGGCCAGCCCCACACGTACGCGAATCGGCCCACCGTCTTGACGAATGCCGCCGGCATCCGCGAGTCCGACACCGGTCCAGCCACCTCGTCCGCCATAGCCCCTCTTCCTATCGCCCCGACCGCGGGCCTCGCGGACGGAAATGAGCCGACACCGGAACTGTCGGGTACGCAGGGAGAACACGTGTCCCGATGAGCGCGATGCGCACTCGCCGCCGCGACGGGTGATCCCCGCGCGACCAATCCCTGATCGAGGGATCGATCGTCGGCCACTCGACCATCTTCGAGCCTAGGACTTCGGTGCTGGTGCGTGTCTCACCCGTCACGGGTGAGACACGCACGCCCGGCTGCCAGAGGACGCCGAGTGGAAGGGCACCATCCGGGGGAATAACCCTCGACTGGCGTGCGGAGCAGGCGGCGGTGTTTCAGCCGACTGCGGGGGCGGGCCCGTCCGACTCGGGGCGGTGGGGGTGCTGGAGTTCGGTGTTGATGCGTCGGGCCTCAGCGAGTTGGTGGTCGATCAGTTCGCGGGCGCGGGCGGCGATGCGGAGCTGGTATCGGGAGTAGCGGCGGTGCCCGCCCTCCGAGCGTCCGGGGGTGAGGAGCTTCGCGGCGTCGAGGCTGCGGAGGAATGCTTGTGTGACGCCGAGGATCTCGGC